>CAIYWM010000253.1 GCA_903929895.1 uncultured Alphaproteobacteria bacterium | reverse complement strand
GGGTGACACGAGCCGGCCTACGCGGCCGGACGTCTCGTAGCCTGCCACGAAACTCTCGATGAACAGGCGTCCGGACGCCTTCATCTGCTCCCCGAGTGCCAGCAGCGCCGGGACGACCGTCACCGTGGGATGGCCGCCCATCGAAAAGTTCACGTCGTCATAGTCCAGCGCATGGCTGGCTGCGCCGTTGATCAGAGCGGCCGTCGATGGCAGCACGGTCTCGGAGCGCCCGACCAGCGTCGCAGGACCTTTGGCGCCATCCTCCAGCGCCTCGCTGACCAGGATGCTGGTCAGCTCCTCCTGCGCACCGGCTATGGTGACGGCGAACCAGTCGAGCAGGCACTGCTTGGTGCGTTCGACCAGGTCGTCCGGCAGATCCTGCCAGGCAAGGGCCGCGGCGCGCTTGGCGATTTCGGCCGTGACCGGAACGACGGCTGCCATGTTTTCCTCCTGAGTTTATGGCGCAAGTTTCGGCCACCACCCGCCGTCTTGTCCACCACTCGGGCTTTCGCGCAACGATACGGCCCAGACACAACAAAGCCGCCCGGAGGCGGCTTTGTGCCGACTATCGGTGACCCCGTTACCGGCAGCACCAAGCCATTGCAGGAACGATCCTGGTGGCGGCAACTGCTGAGATCGCCGGCGTCGTGATGGTGTAGTTCACAGGATCACCTCCTTTCGATGTTGATGGGAGATGAAGCCTCGCACAGCGAGAGCGGGCTGCCTAGGATTTCTTCGCGACGATGTGGAAGATGTGCCAGTGCTTGGCATTCCCGCGCGGCGTGACGCCATCGGCTTCCTCCTCGTCGAACATCTCCACGTCGAGTCCCTCGAGCAGCGCCAGGGCGTCCTCGCGCGAAACGAAGGTCATGCCGCGACGGCCAACCCAGCTGTCGCGCGGACCATACCACTGGCCCGAGAAGCGGCCGCCCGGGGGAAGGGCCTCGCGGATGCGCTCCCATGTTCGATGAAAAGCCTCCGGCTCGCAGAGGGGCATGGCGAAGCTCGAGTTCACGAGATGGACGCCCAGCGGGATCGGCACCTCTTCGAGGCGTGCGTTGACCGGCGTGACGTCGCTGCCCTCGGGCAGGGGCCGCGCCTGCAATTGCCGGAGCGCTTCGGGTTCCGCATCGACGGCGACGACGCGCCAGCCGCGACGCAGCTCCTCGATCACGTCGCGACCGTCACCGCAGCCCAGATCCATGACGAGGGCGTCAGCGGGTGCATCGCCGAACGCATCGAGCGCGGCGAGCAGCGTCTTGCGGGGAGGGCGGTCGCGAAGTTGCTGATAGTACGTGGCCCAGCCGGCCGATCGATCGCTTTCCGTCATGCGCGTTCTCTGGGTCTGCCGCGCTTGTCGTGGCGCGCGTCGTGTGATCGTATCGCAACCAACAAATAACGAAACAACGACCCGGGAGGAACTGATGAAGAGGTTGGGAAGCCTTGCCTTGGCCTTGGCTCTGGCATTTTTGCCGCTCGCGGCGCGCGCTGACCTGAAATCCCTGGCTGAAGCAGCGAAGAAGGAAGGCGAGCTCACGTGGTACGTTGCCCATTACACGTCCGAGGGGGCGGAGGATCTGGGCCGCGGCTTC
>CAIYWM010000252.1 GCA_903929895.1 uncultured Alphaproteobacteria bacterium | reverse complement strand
CGGCTCGATCACCAAGGCGATCGCGATGGTGTTCCTCGGCCTGCTGTTCGGCCTGGTCGGCACCGACGTGAACACCGGCGCCCAGCGCTTCACCTTCGATATCCCGGAGCTGAGCGACGGCATCGACTTCGCGCCGATCGCCATGGGCCTGTTCGGCATCGCCGAGATCGTGGTCAATCTTGAGAGACACCTGACCCGAAGCGGGGGAACCATCAAGGTCACCTCGCTCTGGCCCACCGCGGACGAAGTACGGCGGGCGATTCCCGCCGCGCTGCGCGGCACGTTCCTCGGTGCAGCCCTCGGCGTGCTTCCGGGCGGTGGCCCGACACTGGGCGCCTTCTCGGCCTATACGCTCGAGAAGAAGATCTCGAAGAATCCGGGCCAGTTCGGCAAGGGCGCGGTCGAGGGCGTCGCGGCGCCCGAGGCAGCGAACATCGCCGCCGCCCAGACTTCGTTCATCCCGATGCTCACGCTCGGCATCCCGTCCAACGCCGTCATGGCGCTGATGGTCGGTGCCATGATCATCCAGGGCATCCAGCCCGGCCCCGAGGTCATGACCAAGAAGCCGGACCTGTTCTGGGGCATGATCGCCTCGATGTGGATCGGCAACGCCATGCTGGTGATCATCAACCTGCCGATGATCGGCATCTGGGTGAAGCTGCTGACCGTGCCGTACCGCTTCCTGGCACCGGCCATCCTGCTGTTCTGCTGCATCGGCGCCTACAGTCTCCAGAACAGCACGTTTCACGTCATGCAGGTCGCCGTTTTCGGCGTGCTGGGCTACGTGTTCGTGAAGCTGGGCTGCGAAGGAGCACCGTTCCTGCTGGGCCTCGTGCTCGGACCGCAGATGGAGGAATACTTCCGGCGCGCCATGCTGCTCTCGCGCGGCGACCCCATGGTCTTCCTCCAGCGCCCGATCAGCTTGGGCCTGCTCATCACGACCGCCGTGCTGCTGATCCTGATGGCCTTGCCAAGCTTCAAGAAAGCGCGCGAGAAAGCATTCGTGGAAGAGGAGGGCTGACGCCCTCCTCCAATTTCCGGAGGTTGAGATGTCCGACCTGCCCAAGCGCGTGACCATCGACGAGGAGGGCCCTCGCGAGGGCTTCCAGTCGGAGAAGAAGAACATCCCGGTGGCCGACAAGGTCCGCCTCATCGAGGCGCTGGCGGACACCGGGTTGAAGCGCATCGCCTGCGTTTCCTACGTCAATCCCAAGCGCGTGCCGACGATGGCCGACGCCGAGGAAGTGGCTTCCAAGATCGATCGCAAGCCCGGCGTGCAGTACAGCGCGCTGTGGCTGAACCAGCAGGGCCTCGAGCGCGCGCTTCGGGGCCCTCTGCATGTCGACGGCGGCGTCCGCGTCACCGCCTCCGACACCTTCTCCCGCAAGAACATCGGCAAGTCGGTGCCCGACGCCATGGTCGAGCAGCGCATGTCGCTCAAGACCTTCAAGGACCGCGGCATGCCGGTCGAATGGGGTGTCATCCTGGGCGCCTTCGGCTGCAACTACGAAGGCGAGCTGTCGACCGAGCTGATCCTGCAGCGCGTCCAGCTGGCGCTCGACGAGGCCGAGCTGGCCGGCTTCAAGCTGAAGGGCATCAAGCTCACCGACGCGATGGGCTGGGCCACGCCCGCCTCCGTCGAACGGCTGATCGGCGCGGTACGCTCGAAGTGGCCCGACCTCGAGATCGCGCTGCACCTCCACGACACCCGCGGCACCGGCGCGGCGGCGGCCTATGCCGGCCTGCGCCTGGGAGTCACCCGGTTCGACGCCTCGGTCGCGGGCCTGGGCGGCTGTCCCTTCGCCGCGACCGACGGTGCGGCCGGCAACATCTGCACCGAGGACTTCGCCTTCATGTGCGAGGAGATGGGCGTGGAGACCGGCCTCGACATCGAACGCCTGATCGATGTCGCGAAGCTCGCCGAGGAGATCGTCGGCCGTCCCCTGCCCGGCCACTTGATGCGCGGCGGTACACTAAAGGCGGCTCGCCGCAGGGCCGCCGCGTGAACGTCGAGACCCTGGCCGGCCTCGGCCCGGATTCGACATACGTCGACGTCAAGCACGTGCCGTGGCAGCCGACGCGCTTCCCCGGGATCGACTGGAAGATCCTGATGGAGCAGAAGGAAACGGGCCTCTCGACCGTGCTGATGCGCTGGGCACCGGGCGCACGCCTGCCGAAACACGAACATGTGGCCATCGAACAGACCTACGTGCTCGAGGGCTCCTTTGCCGACCATGCCGGCGTCTGCCGGGCGGGCAACTACGTCTGGCGACGCGCCGGCAGCCGCCACGACGCCTGGACCGACGAAGGCTGCCTCATGCTGGCGGTCTTCCTGAAGCCCAACACCTTCTTCGACTGACCGACCCCCGGAACGGGCGCGGTCTTCGAATAGAACCGGTTCGCGAGCTCTGCTAATGCTCCGTCGCAGCCGGCCCCGTCGAGGCCGGTGCAAGGGAGGCAGGGGCACATGTCAGGCGTTCTGGAAGGCATCCGCGTACTCGATTTCGGCCGCTACATCGCCGGTCCGTTCTGCGGCACGATGCTGGCCGATCTCGGCGCCGAGGTGATCCGCGTCGAGAAGCTCGAGGGCAGCGAGGACCGCTGGGTGACCCCGGTCGTCGAGGGCGGCGAAGGCGCGATGTTCCTCCAGATGGGCCGCAACAAGCTCGGCCTCACCCTCAACCCGATGAAGCCCGAGGGCCGCGAAATCGTGAAGAAGCTGGTGGCGGCTTCCGACGTGGTGATCGCCAATCTGCCCTACGAAGACCTGCAGAAGATGGGCATCGACTACGAGAGCCTCTCCGCCCTCAATCCCCGCATCATCCTCGCCACCACCTCGACCTTCGGCTCGGAAGGCCCCTACAAGACACGCGTCGGCTTCGACACGATCGGCCAGGCGATGTCCGGCGCCATGTTCCTGTCCGGCGACGGCGAGACGCCGACCCGCATGAACGCCCCGTTCGTCGATTTCGGCACGGCGCTGCTCAACACCGTGGGCGTACTGGCGGCCCTCATGGAGCGCACGAAGAGCGGCAAGGGCCAGAAGGTCGAGACCGCCCTGCTGCGAACCGCCATCAACATCACCAACGGCCATCTGATCGAGCAGGCGATGCTCAACCTCAACCGTATCGCCACGCTCAATCGCGGCTTCACGGCCGGCCCCTCCGACACCTTCAAGTGCAAGGACGGCTGGATCTACGCCATGACGATCGGCCAGCCGCTGTTCGTGCGCTGGTGCAAGCTGATGGGCGACGAGAGCCTCGCCGCCGACTCGCGCTTCAAGGACGATCTCGCCCGCGGCGACAATGGCGAGGCGCTGTCGGCGATCATGCAGGCATGGTGCGATAGCCGAACCGTCGCGGAGGCGCTGGCGGCGCTGGAGGCCAACCGCATTCCGGCCGGCCCGGTCTACACGCCTCAGCAGGCTCTCGACGACCGGCACGTGCAGGAAGCCGGCTTCTTCCATTCCATGGACTATCCCGGTGCCAAGATGACCGTGCCGGTGCTGCAGGAGCCGGTGAAGCTGTCCCGGACCCCCCTCACCATCCGGCGCCGGGCGCCGACCCGGGGCGCGCACACGGACCAGATCCTGCAGGAACTCGGCTACGGCGCCGACGATATCGCCACACTGAGGGCCGACCGGGTCGTCTGAGGGGGCTGATCCGGGGGCTCCTCCGGGCGTATAAAGGATCAGGAGCCAAAACATGATGCGACGTCTGCTGCTGATATTGATGACGGTGGGATGCTGCAGCTCGGCAGGAGCGCTGGCGGCACAGGATCTGCCCTACGGGGAAAGCCATGTTTTTGCCGCGTTTCGCAACGGCGAACGCATTGGCACCCACACGCTCACCTTCAAGCAGGAAGGCGACAAGCGGGTCGTGACGACTTCGATCGACTTTTCGGTCAAGGTGCTCGGCCTGACCATGTATCGCTACCTGCACCGCGGCCAGGAGGTCTGGAACGGCAATACCTTCGAGTCGATCTCGACCCAGACCGACGACAACGGCACCAAGTACGGCGTGAAGGCCCGTCAAGGGGCCGGCGGCATCGCGGTCGTGCGCGATGGCGGCAGCGCACCGAAACTGTCGGCCAACGATATCGGCTTCCAGCAGGGCAGCGCCCGCCAGGAGACCCTTCCCCCGGGAGTCGTGCCGTCGACCCACTGGAACCTGAACCAGGTGAAGCAGTCGGCAATGCTCAACAGCCAGAACGGCGCGCTCGCGAAGGTCCAGATCACGCCCAGGGGCCGCGAGACGGTCAAGACGGCGAAAGGCACCCTCGAGGCGACACGCTATTCCTATACCGGCGACGTCGAGATGGATCAGTGGTTCGACGATCGCGGGCGCTGGGTGAAGGCTTCTTTCAAGGCTTCCGACGGGTCGACGATTGAGTACATACTGCAGGAATGACCCCTGCAGATTGTTTCGCGAAGCTGCCCGATCTCCTCTCTGACGATGTAGACCTGCTGCGGCGTGGCCGCTGGCTTAACGTCGACTGCAGGATCGACATCGGCATCGAGCCCTTCCACCTGACACTCGCCCAGGGCGCCCTGGCCGCCTTCGATCGCGGCCCGAAGCTGATGCGCTCCACCGTCTTCACCGTGCGCGCCACCGATGACGCGTGGCGCCATCATTGGAGAAGAATGCCCGAGCCAGGCTGGCATGACCTGTTCGCGCTGACCAAGCGCGGCGCCGCCTCGTTCGAAGGCGACCTGCGGCCGCTGCTGCAGAACCTGCAATACTTCAAGGACCTGCTGGCCTTGCCGCGCCGCCTGCCGGAGGAGCTCTGACATGGCGCCCGTTCTCGACCCCATGGTCGGCCGCTACGTGCGGCTCGACATCGACGGCACGCCGCATCGCCTCTACTTCGAGGAAGCCGGCAGCGGAATCCCCCTCGTCTGCCTGCACACGG
>CAIYWM010000251.1 GCA_903929895.1 uncultured Alphaproteobacteria bacterium | reverse complement strand
TCCGAGCCGCTCTCGGCGACCAGCTTGCGGATGTTGGCCTTGCCGTGGCGGTGGCTGCCCGGCAGCACCCAGACGCAGTTGCCCGCGGTGCTGGGATAGAGCTGGGTCATGAAGTTGAAGCCGTGGGCGCCCATCTCCCAGTCGGCGGCGTCCCAATGCGTCGTGCCGTCCTGGTGCCAGGCGACCGAGGGGCCGAGGCCGGCTTCCTTGATGAAGGTCACCTCGTTGTAGGGCACGAAATCGTCGCCGAGGATCGCCTCGGCGGCGGCCATCAGGCCGGGATGGCCGTAGAGCCGGAACGCGGCGTTCATCAGGTAGAGGTTGCCGTCGAGCAGCTCGACGGTCCAGGCGGGCGCGTCGGCGGCCAGGGTCGGCTGGCTCATCGCCACCGGATGGCGGCCGTTGTTCTTCGTCGTGCCGCCGAGCGGATCGCTCAGGGGCCTGGCCCAGCGATAGGGCGGCTTCAGCACGCCCTCGCCGAAGGCCGGGCGGCCGTTGCGGTCGACCGCCGCGCCGGGTTCGACCGGCGCGCGCTCGAGGATCGCATCGACGTCGGCGCGCAGCTCGGCCAGTTCCTCCGGTCCCGCCACGCCCTCGAAGACGTAGAAGCCGTGCGTCCAGTAGGCGTCGAGAATGTCCTGGGCCAGCCGGCCGTTCGCATCGAGCCGGATCGGCCCGCGATTGCCCAGCGCCCGCGCGCGGGCTTCGCCGGCGCGGCTGTACTCGGCCATCGTGCGCGCGTGGTCCTGCGCGGTGAGGGGGGCAGCGGCTTCGGCCATCGCCATCGGGACGTCTCCGTTATTCTTTACGCGCCGACGATAGCGCGGGCGTTCGCGTGGGGCCAAATCCCGCCGCGCAACCGGCCCGCTCTGCGGCTCAAACACCAACCTCATGCTGAGGAGCGCCCCCCCAAGGGGCGCGTCTCGAAGCATGGGCACGCGCACCCCGTCCGTTGCCCATCCTTCGAGACGGCACTCTTCGCGCGCCTCCTCAGGATGAGGGTGGGGGCGTTGAACCGAGCCGCTCAGCCCTTCGCCGCCAGCGCCGCCTCGATCGCGCGTTCGAGTTTCGATCCCGTGCCGCTCACGGCGGTGAACCAGTCGATCACCCTTCCGTCGCGGCCGATCAGGATCTTGTGGAAGTTCCAGCTCGGCGTGCCGAGCGTGCCGGTCTGCGCCGCGGCCCAGCGATAGAGCGGATGGGCGTTGGCGCCGGTCACGATCTGCTTGTCGGCGAGCGGAAAGGTGACGTCGAAGCTCGCCTCGCAGAAGCGCTTGATCTCGTCTTTGCTGCCGGGCTCCTGGCCGCCGAAATCGTTCGACGGCACGCCCAGCACCACGAGGCCCTTGTCCTTGTAGCGCCGCCACAGCTCCTCGAGGCCCTTGTACTGGCCGGTGAAGCCACAGAGGGAGGCCGTGTTGACCAGCAGCACGACCTTGCCGGCATAGTCCCTGGTCGGCAGCGGGCCGCCGCCGATCGATTCGAGCGACACGGTGCGCCAGTCGACCGGCTGGCGGCCGGCCTGCGACCAGGCCGCTGCGGAGAGCAGCGCGCCCAGCACGGCGAAGGCCAGCATGCGAATGACCTTCATGGGCCGGCCTCCGTTGCCCGCGCTCTACTTCTTGGTCGCGGCGTAGCGCGCCTTGGCTTCGTCGTTCGGCGGATAGAGGCCGGGCAGGGCCACGCCGCGCTCGACCTCGGACATGATCCAGCCTTCGAGCCGCTCCTGCTCGGTGCCTTCCTGGGCGACCGCCTCGACCAGCGCCTGGGGGATCAGCACCGCACCGTCATCGTCGACCACCACCACGTCGTCGGGGAACACCGCCACGCCGCCGCAGCCGATCGGCTCCTGCCAGCTCACGAAGGTGAGGCCGGCGACCGAGGGCGGGGCCGCGGCGCCCTGGCACCAGACCGGCAGGCCGGTGCCCAGCACGCCCGCGATGTCGCGCACCACGCCGTCGGTGATCAGGCCGGCGACGTTCTTCTTGACCATGCGCGCGCACAGGATGTCGCCGAAGATGCCGGCATCGGTGACGCCCATCGCGTCGGCCACGACGATCGCGCCCTCGGGCATCGCCTCGATGGCGGCGCGGGTCGAGATCGGCGACGACCAGCTCGCCGGCGTGGCGAGATCCTCGCGGGCCGGCACGAAGCGCAGCGTGAAGGCGCGTCCCACGAGACGGCCCTGGCCCGGCTTGATCGGCCGCGTGCCGCGCATCCAGACGTTGCGCAGCCCCTTCTTCAGCAGGATCGTCGTGATGCTGGCCGTGGTGATCTTCGACAGCGTGTCGTGGAGGTCTTTCGAAAGCGGCGTCGTCTGCACGGTGTCTCCGTTTCTCTGCAATTCCGAGGTCGGGCGGAGAATAGGCGAGGGGACGTCGCGACACCACACGGCAGGCGATCATGCCGCGGATTCAAGCACTTACCTCATCCTGAGGAGGTCGCGCAGCGACCGTCTCGAAGGATGGGCAACGGGCCCCGTCATTTGCCACCTCTTCTTGCGTGCGCCCGAAGCGCCCCGAAGTCACCCCGAATCAGGGCGTCCTTCTTGGCGCGCGACCAGCCCTTGATTTGCCTTTCAACCGCGACTGCATCGGTGATGTTCAGAAATTGCTCCGACCAGACAAGGGTCACGGGCAGACGCTTGGACGTATAGCCGCCGAAGGTGCCGTTATTGTGCTCCGAAAGGCGCCGTTCCAGGCCTCGACGCGCTGAGCCGACATAGTAGCTGCCGTCTGAACAGCGAAGCATGTAGACGTGCGCTCCGTCTTCGTTGTCCATGGTTCGAGCCAGCTCGACCTTTGCCCATCCTTCGAGACGCGGCCGGCGGCCGCTCCACAGGATGAGGTAAGTGGTTGAATCGATTCAATTCATTTCCAACGTGCAAGGAAAGCCTTGGGAGGTTACCCCCTCAACACCACTCCAGCCTTTGCGTCCGTGAGCCGTCCCTGTTCCCAGGTGATCGCGCCGTTCACCACCGTGTATTCGACACCTCGTGACGGCATGACGATGCGTTTGGCGCCGCCGGGGAGGTCGTGGCGGCGTTCGCCGTGGTTGCTGGAGCCGATCGCGGCGGGATCGAAGATCGCCACGTCGGCGGGCGCGCCCTTCGCCAAGCGGCCGCGGTCCTTGAGGCCGAACAGGTCCGCCGGATCCGACGTGAGCTTGCGCACGCCTTCCTCCAGCGTGATCGCCTGCTTCTCGCGCACCCAGGTGCCCAGCAGGTAGGTCGGGTAGCCAGCGTCGCACAGCATGTCGACATGGGCGCCGCCGTCGCCCAGCGCCATCAGGATGGCGGGGTTGTTCAACAGCTCGCGCATGCGGTCCTCGCGCGTGTTCCACGAGGAGATGGTGAGCTCGGTGTCGAGATCGTCGGCCAGCACCGTGTCGAGGAAGGCGTCGACGCTGTCCTTGCCCTGCTCCTGCGCGATCTGGGCAATCGACTTGCGCTCCAGGTGCTTCAGCGCCGGATTGCGCACGTCGTGGACCACGACGCGGCGCCAGTCGCTGAAGCCGGTCGGGTTCTTGAGGTCGGCCTTGAACTGGGCGCGGAACGCCGGATCGGCATAGACCAGTCTCTGCGCTGCCTTCGAGGTGTCGGCGAACACCCGCTTCCACGCCGGGAAGGCGGCGAAGGCGAAGGGATTGTCCATGTTGCATTCGCGCGTGAGCGGCAGCGGCGAGGTCTGCGGCCGCGCGCCCTTGGCGATTTGCGGCGCGGCGCGGCGCAGCGTGTCGCGCACCGCCTCGGGAATGTCGTCGCGGTCGAACAGCGCGATGAAGGTCACCGGCCGGCCGCTCTCCTCCAGCAGGAAGTCGAGCAGCTCGCACTGGTCCTGTTCCAGCACGCCGACCTGGCGCGTGAGCGCGATCTCGATGGTGCCCCGGCCGCGCTGCTTCAGCTGGTTGGCATAGGCCTTCATCTCCTCGCGGCTGGCGTTGCGGCAGGCCAGCGGCTTGCCCTCGAAGCCCATATGCTGGTTGAGCGTGGTCGAGGAGAAGCCCAGCGCGCCGGCGTCCATCGCCTCGCCGATCAGCCGCGCGATACGTTGCGTCTCCGCCGGCGTCGCCGCGCGGTCCATCGAGGCCTCGCCCATCACGTAGTGGCGGAACGGCGTCAGCGGCGCGATGAAGGCGAGGTTGAGCGACGGCTTGCGCGCCGCGGCGGCGTCCATGAATTCGGGGAAGGTCTCCCAGTCCCAGGTGATGCCCTTGTTCAGCACGTCGAAGGGAATGCCCTCGACGTTGACCAGGTCCTTCATGGCGATCTCGCGCGTCTCGGGCTTGCAGGGCGCTATGCCGACGCCGCAATTGCCCATCACCACCGAGGTGACGCCGTGCCACGAGGAGGGCGTCACCGCGCCGTCCCAGCAGATCTGCGCATCGTAATGCGTGTGCGGATCGACGAAGCCCGGCGCCACCACGAGCCCGTGCGCGTCGATGGTGCGCTTCGCACCCTCCGTCACCTTGCCGATCTCTGCCACTTTGCCGTCAACGATCGCGACATCGGCCTGATAGCGCGCGGCGCCGGTGCCATCGACCACGGTGCCGTTCTTGATCACGAGGTCGTAGCTCATTGTGCGTTTCCTCCCAGAAACTTATGGGCGAAACGCTACCACCGGTGGCCGGCCGCGTCCCTCTCCAAAGCCGCAGAGCGCGGGTTCGCTGCAGCTGCTCAGTGCGATGAGGAAAGGTCCCTCGCTGCGCTCGGGATGACAGCTATTTTGTCACCGGCGCACCTGCGCCAAGTCCAACAAGATTGTCATCCCGAGCGTAGCGAGGGACCTTTGAATCACCCCGGAATCTCCGGCTGCACCAGCTGCGCCAGCAGGGTCAGCGATTCCTGCCAGCCGAGGTAACAGGCCTCGGTCGGGATGACGGCGGGGATGCCCTCCTGCACGATCTCGATCTCGGTGCCGACCATCACCTTGCGCAGGGTGATCGTGGTCTGCATCTCGCCGGGCAGGTTGGGATCGTCGAACGTGTCGGTGTGGCGGATGCGCTCGTTGGGCACCAGCTCGACGAAGGTGCTGGCAAAGGAATGGCTGTTGCCCGACGAGAAGTTGGTGAAGGTCATGCGGTAGCCGCCGCCCACGCGCGCATCCATCGAGTGCATGTGGCCGGTGAAGCCGTGCGGCGGCAGCCATTTGCACATGGCGTCGGCGTCGAGGAAGGCGCGGTAGACGCGCTCGGGCGGGGCGGTGAGCACGCGATGGAAGCGGACGGTTCCGGTCTCGGTCGACATGGCTCTGATCCTCCCTGGGGCGCCCAGTCTCGCCCGGGCGGTGCGCGCCTTCAAAATAGCTTCACTATTGGCTGGCATTAGTTCCGTCGTGCCGACCAAGCTCATCGACGTCTTCCTGCGCGACGAATATCTCCGCTCCTATTCGATCGCGCTGGGCTTCGTGCACGCCCCGATCTTCGACCAGGACTACGTCGACCGCGCCCGCATCCAGATGCAGGCCGACGGCTGGTCGGCGGACGAAGTCCAACAGGCCCGCTTCGTCGTCCGCGACGAGGACTGCTAGAGGCCTTCCGCTTCGACTTCACCCACCACCACCACCACCGCCACCTCATCCCGAGAGGCGGACCAAGCACTTACCTCATCCTGAGGAGCGCCGCGAAGCGGCGCGTCTCGAAGGATGGGCAACAGACGTGGTGCGCGTGCCCATGCTTCGAGACGGCTGCTGCGCAGCCTCCTCAGCATGAGGTTGGGGATGGTGATTTGACCGTACTTGGAAAGAGCCTAAGCCTTCACCGGCCCCGGCAAATCCAGCCCGACGCCGCTCAGGTGCCCGAAGGTCCGGTGCAGCCGCTCGATCACCGGCGCGGGCAGAGGCGGCCGCAGGATCGACTCGATGTTGGCCTTCACATGCGCCCGGTTGCCGGTGCCGAACAGGATGACGTCGGCGCCCTTCTCGTGGCGCGCATAGCGATAGGCCGCATCGGTGATGCTCGCCGCGCCGCCCTCGGCGACGAGGAAGGCGAGCGGGTCGCCGTCCGCGCTCCCCTGGGACAGCACCGACGCCTCGAGCAGGCCGTCCTCGACCAGCTTCGCGAACACGGCACGGCGGTAGGCGTCGTTGCTGAAGATGTTGCGCACGACGAACATCAGCAAGGTGCCGATGCCGCGCCGCACGGTCACCGGGAACACCTTGGTGCGCGCGCCCTGGTTCACCAGGCTGTAGGCCAGCATGATGACCTCCCACGGCGCCTCCTCGACGGCGCGCGCGAGCATCGCCTGCTCCGGATCGCGCGGCCCCGTCTCGGTGAGGCCGACATGGCGCACCTTGCCCTGCTCCTTGAGCCGCAGCAGCGCCGGCGCCAGCACGTCGCGATGATGCTCGTAGGCGGCGGGACCGACCGCGTGGAAATGGAAGATGTCGACATGGTCGAGCCCGAGCCGCTTCAGCGACGCCTCGACCTTCTGCGTCACCGTCTCCGCCGTGTCCTCGGTCTTGAACAGCGCCTTGGTCGAGATCACCAGCCTGTCACGGTCATAGGCTTTCACCGCCGCACCCACGATCTCCTCGGTCCCGTAGACCTCGGCCGTGTCGAGGAAGTTGACCCCCAGATCGATCGCCGCCCGCGCGACCCCCACGCACTCGTCGAAACTCGCCCCGCGCCCCAGCCCGAGCCGGCTGTTGCCGCCGCAGCCGAGCCCGGCGACGGAGACGGTGAGGCCGGTGTTTCCGAGGGGGTGGTGGTCCATGACAAGCTCCGGCAGGCATTGGCGGCGCACAACGTATTACGTTGAACCGACAGGAGATGAAAATCTGTGATTTCTACTTTGGAGTAGGCACGATGTCTTGGAATCGTACAGTTGCGCTTCTTGGCCGCAACTGCTCGCCGAGAGGATAGATTGCAAGCTTCAAAGGCATTTGGCCAGCGATGCCACTGAAAATGCAGGTTCCTGTCGGGAGGGTAGGGATGGATTCTTCGGTCAATTTGTCAATGTATGAGACAGCACTTGCGATCGATTGCAGGTCCCGCTGATTGATCAGTCGATGTATGAAGTAGTTGTGCGCCTGTGATGTGATCGTATGAGAAATGTCGTTGGGGCGTTGGCTGGAGATTGTCACGAAGACCCCAAATTTACGGCCTTCCTTGATGATCTCTTCAAAGGTTTCCAGACGATAAACGAAGCTCCTGATCCGATGAGAAAGCTGAGTGAACCGGACTGAATGTAAGGCTCCAGAAATGCCGCGGTGTCCTTCTCGCCTTTTCCAATTTCGACGATCTCAGCCATTTAGGAGCCATCTCTCTCAAGGTTCTAGTTCGCCGAACTAAGGGCGGCCGACAATTGATCATACCACTAATGGTTGATTGCCGACTGTCAAATGGTCTTCCAGTAATGCTCCGCCAGCCCCTCCAACGCCGCCGCCCCATCGCCCTTGAACGTCGGCCCGTGCATCAGCGCGATCGTCGTCGGCTTCAGCGTGGCCAGCCGGCGTAACGTCGGCGCGGCCATCGGCGTCGGCGGCATGAACGGCAGGCGCTCGGCGACCGCGATGGCGGGGGCGACGATGTCGCTTTCGGTGGTGGGATCGGCGGGGCCGGTCTGGGTGAAGAGGTCGCTGCTGAACAGCGTGCCGGTCGTCTCCTCGTAGATCAGGCCGGCGTCCCAGTTGTGCGGCACGTGCGGCGTGTCGAGCCAGCGCACCCGCTTGCCGCCGAGGTCGAGCACCTCGTTGTCCTGGAGCGCGCGCGGCGGGCGGTCGGCCATGTCGGCGAGCCAGATGTTGCAGCCGGTCAGGCCGTGCGCCGGCTGGGCGTTGGGCGCGGCGGCGAGCCACTGGTTGAGCGCGCCGCTTTCGTCGCCCTCGACATGGGAGCAGGTCGTCCAGCGCAGCTTCGTCAGCGGGATCACGGTCTTCACCGCCTCGACGATCAGCGGGAAGAGGCTGCGCTGGCCGTAGTGGAAGAGCAGCGGCTCGTCGGCGTCGATCAGGAACTGGTTGAAGGTGAAGCCGGTCGGTCCGACGTTGGGCACGAAGGTCGAGAGCCGGTAGATGCTCGGCGCGATCTCGGCGACGGTGGTTTTCATCGCGGGCTCCTTTGGCGGGTCGGTGATAGGTCGAAGGTCTGGCGAATAATCGAAACAAGCGAAATAAACGAAACAGGCGAAATGAATGTCGCACCCCAAGGTGATAACCGTTCGCGCAACAATCTTGCGCGCCGGGGCTGCTGAAAACGCCTCACCCTGAGGAGCGCTCCGCAGGAGCGCGTCTCGAAGGGTGGGTACGAGCACCCCGTTTGTTGCCCATCCTTCGAGACGGCCGCTGCGCGGCCTCCTCAGGATGAGGTTGTGGGGGTGCGGGTGCGGGTTGTGGGTACTCAGGGCAGCGGCTGCCAGATCGTGCTGCGGACCTCGCCGAACTCGCGCGGGAGCTTGGTCCAGGTCTCGCCGCCGTCGGTCGAGCGGAAGAGCTGGCCGAGGTTGGAGCAGACGAAGATCAGCTTCGGGTTCGAGGGATGCGTCGCCACCGTCCATGGCG
>CAIYWM010000250.1 GCA_903929895.1 uncultured Alphaproteobacteria bacterium | reverse complement strand
GGCTGCTCTCCTCTATAAGTGGGCCCTTGGGGCACCTCGCAGTGACCCCGCATTAGTTCCCTCTTGGAGAGCAGCCACTCAAGCCGCCCTTCATCCACAATCACACCACCTCAGGACGACAGTTATCTGACAGGGCAGCGAAGTAAACTACCGACGTCCTTCGTCTTCACGTCCCTCGACAAATGCTCAAGATAACGCCAAAGGCCGTCACTCCGGCTTGAAGTTGGCTTCCTTCAGCAGCGCAGTGTTTGTTTCGACTTCCGACTTGATGAAGGCGGCGAACTCCTTCGGACCACGGGCGGTCGGGACGATCCCGAGCGACGTGGTCTTGTCGATAAAACCCTTGTCGCTCGAAACCGCGGCCATGCCGGCGGCCAGCTTGTTCACGATCGACTCGGGCGTGTCCTTGGGGGCCCACACGCCGTACCAGGAACTGAGGTTGAAATCCTTCAGCCCGACTTCGGCCGACGTCGGAACGTTGGGCGCGAGCGGGGTGCGCTCCTTGGACGTCACGAACAGGCCCTTGGCGCGACCCGACGTCGCGAGCGGCAGCAGCGCCGTCCAGGGATCCATGAAGAACTGGACGCTGCCCGACATCAGGTCGGTATTGGCCGGCGCCGTGCCCTTGTAGAGGATCTGGTCGAGTGGAATGCCGATGCGCTTCAGCCACGCCAGGGTGGCGATATGGCCGGCGGATCCGCCGGAGGAGATCGCCACGAAGAACTTCTTGGGATCCTTGGCGACCGCCGCCATGACCGCCGCATAGTCGGCACCGGGCACGTTGTTGTTGGCCAGCATCACCAGCGGGGCCTCGCCAGCCTGGGCGATGGGGCGGAAGTCCGTCTGCGGATCGTAGGGGCAGGACGGCACCACAGTCTTGCCCAGCACGAACAGGCTCGCGTTGAACAGGACCGTGTAGCCGTCCGGGTCGGCGCGACGAACCATCTCGGAGCCGATGGTGCCGGAAGCACCGCCGACATTCTGGATGATGATCTGCTGGCCGAGCTTCTCCGACAGGAACTGTGCGGTGATGCGTCCGAGCCCGTCCGTACCGCCGCCGGGCGGGTAGGGCACGATCATCTTCAGCGGCTTGCTCGGATAATCCTGGGCGAGCGCGGAACCGATGAAGGGAGCGGCAAGAAGCGATGCGCCCGCGGCGCCGAGCACGGTCCTACGACGGAGTTTCATGAAAGACTGCCTCAGGGTTGCACGAACACGGAAGATGCACACATTGTGCCACGTTCCGTCTCGCAAATCGTGCGTGAAACACGTCGTTCACTGACTTCGCCGCAGGGAACGCCCAAGGCCCGGGACGTATCCAGATGCTGACGGAGCGTCGCCCGGGCGCCCGGGGTGATGGGGGCAGGCGCCCCCTCGCGATAGGCCGATTTCAGTTCGACGATGCGCTGGCGGCCGTCGCGCAGCGCAAGCACGACATCGACCTGAAGGTAATCGATCGTCTCTCCCGACCCGTTCTCGACCACCAGGCTCGGCACACAGTTGCCATAGACATTGGAATCGCTGCCGCGCGTCACGGCGATACCGTTGGCGGCAAGGGCCGCCGTCGACGAGAGAACCCCACCCAACGCTACCCAGGCTGCCTTCATGGTCGCCTCCTGTTCGGCTTTCCTACGGCGTCTGAAGCCTCTGCTCCCGGCGGGTCGCCAGCATCTGCAGGATCGTGGCGGCGGTCTCCTCGATCGACCGGCGGGTCACGTCGATGGTCGCCCACTTGCGGCGGGCATAGAGGCGGCGGGCATCCTGGATCTCGCCCTGCACGGTATCCATGTCGGTATAATCCGTCTCGGTCTCCTGCTGCATGAGCCGCAGGCGATTG
Source organism: uncultured Alphaproteobacteria bacterium (assembly GCA_903929895.1). Taxonomy (GTDB): domain Bacteria; phylum Pseudomonadota; class Alphaproteobacteria; order Reyranellales; family Reyranellaceae; genus Reyranella. Next base: position 1,018 of record CAIYWM010000250.1, on the reverse strand, counting down.
ACGCGGATCTGCACTAGCCGTTCCGGGTCGGTGATCAGGCCGACGATCAACGGCCGCTTGGCTTCCTCGAGTTCCACCGGCGGCGGCACCAGCGGCACCAGCGGCACGTTCGCCGCCCGCACGCCGCGGTTGGCCAGGTAAACACAGGTCGGTGTCTTCGAGGTGCGCGAAGGTCCGACCAGGATGACGTCGGCATCGTCGAGGTCATGTGTCGACTGGCCGTCATCGTGCGCCAGCGTGTAGTGCATCGCATCGATTCGGTCGAAATAACCCTCGTCGAGCTGATGCTGGCGGCCCGGCCACTGTTCGCTCTTGGAATGGAAATGCACCGCCAGCACGCTCATCGCCTGGTCGAGCACGCCGACACAGGGAAGCTGCAGGCGCCGGCAGTGATCGCGAACGACATCGCGCAGCTCGGGATCGACCAGCGTATAGAGGACGGGACCCCGGTCGCGTTCCACGGCCTGCATCACCTTTTCCATCTGCGCCGGCGACCGCACCAACGACCAGACATGCTCCTGGACGAAGATGCCCTCGTACTGGACGAGGCAGGCGCGCGCGACGCTCGAGACGGTCTCGCCGGTCGAATCGGACACGAGATGGACGTGGAAGTTACGGTTGGCCACGGCCCGTTCTACCCCACAGGGAGGCCGGGAGAAACGCGGGATTGATCAGGGCATTTCGGGGACAATGGGCGTCTCGAGCCGGAGCACCCCGATTCGGGACCCGACTCGCCCGGCCCATCCATTTTATCGTCCCCTGCGTACAGCTCGGGACGAATGGCCTGCGAGTCGTGAATCACCTCTGCGAGTGCCATAAAACGGCCTTGCATGCTCCACAGGCAGCTGGGGAGAAATCACGAATAGGGCGCATCCCCAGATGCCACAGGCCCTACTACTGCTACTACCTATTATGAATAGAGTAGAAGGAAGCATGAGGGACAGAGTGTGAGCGGCGGCAAACTCCTGGAAACACTGGCCGGAACGAGACATCCGACGCCACCCATCTGGCTGATGCG
>CAIYWM010000249.1 GCA_903929895.1 uncultured Alphaproteobacteria bacterium | reverse complement strand
GTTCAAGTCGACCCGCACGCCCTCATCCTGAGGAGCGGCCCCCTCGAATACCTCGGGGTAAACTCCGGACCGCGTCTCGAAGGATCGGCAACAGGCGCGGTGCTCGTGCCCATGCTTCGAGACGCGTCCCGATGGGACGCTCCTCAGCATGAGGTCGGTGGTGGTGATTCTATCGGACGCTGAAGAGCTCTAGCCTTTCAGTGCCGCCTGCCGGGCGCGCAGCTCGTCGCTGGGGCGGATGTCGCGGGAGCGGCTGTAGACGGTGACGGCGAGCAGCAGCACCACGACCATGAAGCCGAACAGGGTGCGGTAGGCGTCCTCGGAGCGGGCGCCGTCGGGCAGGGGCGCGAAGGCGCCGACGATGATGCCCGACAGGGTCTGCATGCAGGCGACGCCCAGCATCACGCTGGTGTTCATGGCCGCGATGCCGCGGCCGATCAGCCGGTCGGGGAAGATGCCGCGTCCATGGGTCATCACCATGGTGCTGGAGGCGCTCAGGAAGCCGATGCCGGTAATGGCGCCCACCGCGACCCAGAGCGGCGCCTTCGCCCAGAAGGCGAGCGTCGCCAGGATCGCGGTGATAAGCAGCGTGCCGGTGATGGCGATGCGCTTGCGCGTGTCGAACACCCGGTCGAGTGGGCTGATGGTCAGCATGCCGATCTGGTAGGCGATCACCGCGACCAGCAGCACATTGCCGGACTCGACGCGCGTCAGCCCATGGACTTCGCGCAGGAACGGACCGCCCCACAGGCCCTGCACGGTGAAGGTGCAGGCGTAGTTGCAGAAATTGAGCGCGATGATGAACTTGAGCTGCGGGTTCTTCAGCACCTCGCCGAGACCCTGGATCATCTCGGCCGCCGTCTCGGGCGTGCGCGCGAGGAAGGGATGGCCGGGCGGCGCGTCGCGCACGATCACCCAGACGCCGAGCGCCGCCAGCGCGGTGAAGGCGACCATAAGCCCGAACACGCCGCGCCAGCCGATCATCTCCGTGCCCCAGGCGAGCGGCGTGGTGGCGAGCAGGTTGCCCAGCAGCCCGACCGACAGCACGATTCCGGCCAGGGTCGCGAACCGGTCGGGCGGGAACCAGCGCGAGATCACCACCATGCTGCCAATCAGCATCACGCCGAAACCCGCGCCCATCAGGGCCCGGCCCGCGAGCAGCTGCGGCCAGGCCGGCGCCAGGGTGAACAGCGCCGCGCCGATCACCGCGACCACCAGCATGCCCGTGACGGTGCGGCGCGGCCCGTAGCGGTCGAAAAGGAAGCCGCAGGGGATCTGCATGGCCGAGAAGCCGAAGAAGAACGCGCCCGTCAGCGCGCCCAGCGCTTCCGGTCCGATGCCGAGGTCGCGCATCAGGTCGAGCCCGATCGTGACGTTGGCCGCACGGAAGAAATGGCTGGCGACATAGGCGGTCGCCAGCGTCGCCACGATGATGACCGCCTGCCGCCGGATGCCCGTACTTATGCCGGGCGACGTCACGAAGCGTTTCCTCTGTCCATTCCCGCTTTCTCATCCGGCCCAGCCGGTGGCGCGTTGGTCTTGCCTGCCAGTGCTATCGACAGAGGAGGGGCGCTGCAATCGCGGCGCGCATCATCATTCCGCCCGCCGGATGCGGTTGCGGCTATGCGACGGCTTCCGTCGGGGCATGTCGGGCGGCTACACAGGCAGCGACCATGGCCTCCCTCGAACCGCCGCCGCTGCGCTCCCTGGAACGACTGGCGATCCATCCGTGGCTGGTCGTCGGCGTCACCTGCGCGGGCGCGTTCATCGGGCAGCTCGATGCCAGCATCGTGCAGCTGGCCCTTCCGCGGCTGGCGGAGGGGTTCGAGGTCCGGGTCGACGCGGTGCGCTGGGTCGCCATCGCCTACCTGCTGGCCTTTGCCGCAAGCCTCGCCGTGTCGGGCCGTGTCTCGGAAATGATGGGGCGCAAGCTGCCTTATCTGGTGGGGTTCGCACTGTTCACCGTGGCCTCGCTGCTCTGCGGCTGGGCGGAGACGCTCGAGCAACTCGTAGCGCTACGGGCGCTGCAGGGCGTGGGCGGCGGGCTGCTCGGCGCCAACAGCATGACGATTCTGGTGACCGCTGTGCCCCAGGACAAGCGCCCGCACGCCATCGGCTGGTTCACCACGGCGCAGGCGGTCGGCGTCAGCACCGGTCCGATCGTCGGCGGCTTCCTGCTCGAACTGCTGGGTTGGCGCTGGATCTTCTGGGCGGCGGTGCCGTTCGGCCTGCTGGCCTTCGTGCTGGGCTGGCTGGTCCTGCCGCGCTCTCGGGACGAGGACGTGAAACGGGATGAGACCTTCGACCTCGCGGGCGCAGTGCTGCTGGTGCCGGCGGTCGGATTGGGCGTGCTCGCGCTGACGCAGGTTTCGGTCTGGCCGCTCGCGTCGCCGTCGATGCTGGTCTGCGCCGCTGCGTCGGTCCTGTTCCTCGTGCTGTTCCTGCGGCGCGAGAGGAAGACGCGCTGGCCGGTGGTCGACATCGAACTGTTCCGCTCGCGCGACTTCTCGGCTGGCTTCGTCGGCGTGGTGATGGGCTACGCGCTGCTCTACGGCATGCTGTTCCTGATGTCCTTCGCCTTCGTGAAGGGGCTCGACAACAGCGCCCATGTCGCGGGGCTGAAGCTCGCCACCATTCCCATCCTGCTGGGGCTGGTCGCGCCGCTCGCCGCGCGGCTCGCCACACGCTTCACGGCCCGCCGCATCGGCGCGGCCGGCATGGCGCTGTGCCTGGCGGCGATCCTCGCGCTCGTCGCCATCGCCTTCGGGCCCGACCGGCTGGTGGTGCGTCTGGTCGCGCTCGCCTTGTTCGGGGCGGGGCTGGGCCTGTTCCTGGCGCCCAACAGCCATGCCACCATCGATGCCGCCCCCAAGGGGCATGCCTCGTCGGCCGGCGGTCTGGTCAATCTCGGCAGGGTGCTGGGAAGCTGCATTGGCGTCTCGGCGGCCTCCTCGACCCTGTCGTGGCGTCTCGGCCTCTCCGGCAGTGCCGACCGGATGGGACCGGCCTTCGTCGAAGCCGTGGCCGGCAGCCTGTTCGTGCTGGCGGCCTTCGCCTTCGTGGCCATCGTGGCGTCGCTGGTGTCCCGGCCCAGGGCCTCGGCATTGTAAGCCG
>CAIYWM010000248.1 GCA_903929895.1 uncultured Alphaproteobacteria bacterium | reverse complement strand
GGCCCGCGCCGCCGAGGACCAGCGTATCGGTGCCGGCGCCGCCATCGGCGAGACGAAATGCAAGATCCTTGACGGTCAGGCGATCGTTGCCCGCGCCCGCATGGAACACGTCACCACCGCCACCACCGATCAGGACGTCGTTGCCGCGCCGGCCGATCAGGATTTCGGTCGCCGCCGTGCCCGTGGTCATTACCGGCGTGGTCGAGCCGCCGAAGGCGCCACCGAACACCACGTAGCTCGCGCCGGAGGCATCACCGTTCGGATCGGCGCCAGAGGCGCCGATGATCAGATCATCGTAACCGTCACCATTCACGTCTCCTGCGGAAGCCACCGACTGGCCGCTCATGTCGTTCGTGGCCTCGCCCCAGAGCGCGAAGCCGGTGCTGCCCTCCAGCGTGGAGAGGTCGATATTGGCGGCAAAACCCGACGCCTTGCCGAATACGACATAGCTCGCGCCGGCATCGAAGCCCGTCGAGTAGGCACCCTTGGCGCCGACGATCAGATCGGCGAGACCATCGCCGTTGAAGTCCCCCGCCGACGCGACCGAGAAACCGGACTTGGCCCACGTTGCCGGGCCACTCAGCTTGAAACCGTTGCTGCCGTTCAGGCTGGAAAGGTCGATATTAGCGGCGAAGCCCGAGGCCTTGCCGAACACGACATAGCTCAGACCGGAATCGGTGCCATGCGAATCGGCATAGGGCGCCCCAACGATCAGATCGGCATAGCCGTCTCCGTTGACGTCGCCGGCCGATGCGACCGATCTGCCACTGGAATCTCCAGGGACACCGCTCAGCCTGAACCCGTTGTTGCCGTTCAGGCCGGACAGTTCGATGCTGGCGAGGCCCTCGGGCCTTCCGAACACGATGTAGCTTGCACCAGCATATCGGTATCCGACGGATGTACCGGCCGCCGGGGCACCGACGATCACATCGTCGAAGCCATCGCCGTTCACGTCGCCCGCCGATGCGACGGAGCTACCGCTCCCCTCCCCGGCTGCGGTGCCGTTCAGCTTGACTCCCGCGGCGGCGGTAAGGCCGGAAAGCTCCAGCGTGGTGGCAAAGCCCGAGGCCTTGCCGTAGATGATGTAGCTCGCGCCGGAGTCATCGAGCGTGCCCGCGCCCCACGCGCCAACGATCAGGTCGTCGTAGCCGTCGCCGTTGAAGTCACCTGCAGAGGCGACCGAATAGCCGCTAGAGTCATTCGCCGCCGCACCACTGAGCTTGAAGCCGTTGCCGCCGCTCAGCGTGTCGAGGTTGATATCGGCTGCAAAGCCCGAGGCCTTGCCGAACACCACGTAGCTTGCGCCCGATGCCTGACCGTGCGGCTGGGCCCAGCGCGCGCCAATGATGAGGTCGGCAAAGCCGTCGCCGTTAACGTCGCCTGCCGAGGCGACTGAGTGACCGCTCGCGTCATACGTACCCACGCCACTCAGCTTGAAGCCATTGCTGCCATTCAGGGTGGAGAGGTTGATCGTGGCCGCGAAACCCGATTCCTTGCCGAACAGCACGTAACTTGCGCCGGGGCTGGTAGGCCCTGCACCCGCCCCGACGGCACCGACGATCACGTCGTCGAAGCCGTCGCCGTTGACGTCGCCCGCCGACGCGACCGAATGGCCGCTGTAATCGTCTATCGCCACGCCGGCGAGCCTGAAGCCAGTGCTGCCGTTGAGGCTCGACAGGAGAATCGTCGACGGCGGTGGCGGTATCGTCTCGACTTGTTCGATATGGACTTCGGCATTGCCGAAGACCCAGCGGTCGAACGTGCCGGCGTCGTTCGTAACCGTACCGGATTTCGTCCAGCCCGAATCGGTGAACTGCACGACGTCGCCGAGGTCGCGCTCGACCACTAGAATGCGCTGGCCGCCGCTCCATTGGCCCAGATTGTTGACTACGGTCGCCCGGTCCACCCAGATCGTATTGTCGCCGGTGCCGGTGAGATCGATGCGCTCGATGTTCAGGAATTTCAATACCGCGGACGGAGTAGGCAGATAAAGAGCGAGCCCCGCCCCGTCCAACACCAGCGTGTCGACACCGTCGCCACCGTCTGCCCACGTGTACGTGAAATCCTTGACAACCAGCCGATCGTTGCCGGCGAGGCCGTTGAGCATGTCGGCGCCTCCACCGCCAACGAGCGTATTGTTGCCTGCAGTGCCGGTTATGGTGTTGCCTAGGCCATTGCCTGTACCGTTACTCGGGCCGATGCCCGTCAAGGTCAGGTTTTCGAGCGTTGCCGCCAGCGCATAATCGGCAAGCGACGAATAGACGATATCGATTCCCGGATCATCGGAATCCACGATGACGTCGCCGTAGTCGTCGACGTAGTAGGTGTCGGAACCCGAGCCGCCGATCATCGTGTCGGCGCCGGCGCCGCCATCGAGCCGGTCGTTGCCTGAGCCGCCTTCGAGACGGTTCACGGCCCCGTTGCCGGTGATCGTGTCGTCGCCATTGCCGCCGATCGCATTTTCGATGACGACACCGCGCGCGATCGTGTAGCCGCCGCTCACGATCCGGCCATACATGTCGGTGCCGTACGAGATGTAGCCACCTCCGTGGATACCGGCCGTCGCCTCCCTCAGGTCGATCACCGTTTTGTAGGAGGCACCCTCGTTCGAGATGGTGTCGACACCGCCAGTGTCCCAGATTGCCGAGAAGTAGGATCCGACCGCGCTGACCTTCGGGAGCGTGTAGAGGTTGTTGCCGGTGGCGTAGCTCGTATTGGCTCCGTAGATCGCCTGGATCGCGGCGATGTCGAGCGCCATCGGGCCGTACTGCAATCCGAACGCTTCATCGGTCTCACCCGCATAGGCGCCGGGCCAGCCGAAATTGTAGCTCATCGTCGTGTAGACGCCCTGGTTCAGGTCGCCATCGCCGGTACCGTAGGGATCCCACCAATCGACGCCCGGGAACAGACTGGCATCCCCGCCAACCCCGCCGTCGTGCGGGTGCGCGACGATGGATGCCTTTCCGATGGACGCGTGTG
>CAIYWM010000247.1 GCA_903929895.1 uncultured Alphaproteobacteria bacterium | reverse complement strand
TATCCGGGCCGAGGCGGCGGCGCTCGAGCCTCAATAGGACGCCAGAACCTCGATCTTGTGATTGGCGACGATCAGGCGCTTCGCAAGCAGGCGGGCGAGGTTGGCCATGATCTTCTCGCCGGCATGCGGGTAGCGACCACGGAAGGCGGCGAAGGCGTCGAGGGCCAATTCGAGGCAGGCAACATGCGTGTCCGCCCAGACATCGGCCGACCGGCTTGTCTCGAGCAGCGCCATCTCGCCCACGGCCATGCCGGCGGACAAGGTAGCAAGCCGGACGCCGCTGTGCAGGCGGACGCTCACGACGCCGCTCGAGACGAACATCAGGGACGATGCCGGGTCTCCGGCGGAAATCAGGCGATCCCCGATTCGGTACTCGTGCTGGACCATCGAACCGGTGAGGGCGGCCAATTCCTCCGCGTCCAGTCCCGTCAGCAACTCCTGCTCGGCAATGGCGACCGGCTGGCCGCGATAGAGATCCCCGTCCTGGCTCTGGAGGATGCGGTCCTCGGCCCATTCGATGGCTTCGTCCAGCAGCCCGATGATGCGCACGCCGGGCCGGTCGGCCAGCCAGCTGCGAAGCGACTGTTCGGCGGGGGTTCCCTTGGGGATTCCACTGAAGAGCATCTCGACGCGGCCCTGCGTGAGGTCGTCGAAGATGTCGCCAAGCAACCGCAGCGCCGCGTCGCTGACGGAAGGCACGCGCCGGAAGTCGAGAATGAGGTGCTTGAGGTCCTGGCGAAGGCTCCTGACGCGCCGCGATATATACTCCATGTTGGCGAAGCTCAGTGCGCCGGTGAGTTCGAGAATGGCGCACTCCTCGTGATGCGCCTCGAGGATGGCCTGCTCGCGCGCCGGGCGGGTGCGGCGCGACGAGACGCTGCCGACATCGTAGCCGGCGGCAATGCAGGTCTGCACGTCGCCAACCCGATTGAGCATGTGCAGGCCGAAATGCGTGGACAGTGCCTCGCAGGTGCGCAGCCCACGGACACTGTTCCCCTGGTCGTCGATGCGCGGCGAATAGGTCCCGAGGCCAAGCTGCGAGGGCAGGGCGGCGACGATGCCGCCGCCGACGCCGCTCTTGGCGGGAATGCCGACTCGATAGACCCAGCCGCCCGCCGAATCGTACATGCCCGCGCTGGTCATGACGGAGAGCGTGCGGGCCACGGCATAGGAGGAGGCGACCTGCTCTCCGGTCAGCGGATTGCGGCCCTTGTTCGCAAGCGTCGCCGCCATGACGGACAGATCCCGCGCGGAGACTCGGAGCGAGCATTGGCGGAAATAGACGTCGAGCACCTTGTGGACGTCACCCTGGAGGACGCCGTGGTTGCGTAGCAGGTAGGCGATGGCCCGGTTGCGGTCGCCGCTTTCGCGCTCCGACCGGAACGTCGGCTCGTCAACCTCGAGACGGCGTCCGGCGAATTGACTGAGCGTGGTTCGCACGCGCTCGAAGGCGCCATCGGCGTCACCTTCGCAGATCAGTCCGACGCAGGCGATTGCGCCCGCGTTGACCATCGGGTTGAAAGGCCGGTTGTCCGCGCCCAGGCGGATGGAGTTGAACGCATCGCCGCTCGGCTCGACACCCACGACGGCTTCGACCCTTTCGGCGCCGACTTCATCGAGGGCGAGAGCGAAGACGAAAGCCTTCGAAATCGACTGGATGGTGAACTCCACGGTGCTGTCACCGACTTCGTAGACGAACCCGTCGACCGTCGTGGCGGCAATGCCGAAATGGTGCGGATCGGCAAGTGCCAGCTCGGGAATATATGAGGCGACCTCGCCGCTATCGTCCTTTGAGAAGTCCGCGTGGCAGTGCGCCAGGAATCGCGCGAGGGGAAGCTCGGTGGAGGAAACTCGATTCTGGTCCATTTGCGGCACTTGGGGTTGAGATGTCGGGTCTTGCGTGGCTGCCGTCGCGAGAATTGATGATGGAGGTATTCTTCAGTCGATGCACGCCAGGGAGCGGCAAACGGGCGGCCGCCTCAGATCACCCGCTGAGTGCGGGCGAAGGCCATGTAGAGATCGTGTGCCCGGGCGGCGATCGGCCCGGGCTGCAGATCGCGGTCCTCGTAACGGCTGACCGGTTGCACCTTGCCGGCATTGCCGGTGGTGAACATCTCGTCGGCTTCCTCGAGCTCGGCTGGACGGATCGTGCGCTCCTCGACCGTGATGCCCGCCGAGCGCAGGAGCTTGACCGTCCGGTAGCGCGTGATGCCGGCCAGGAAGCTACCGTTCGGCGCCGGCGTCGCGACCACGCCGTTGCGGGCGATGAAGAGGTTGGAACTGCAGGTCTCGGCCACGTTGCCGAGCGGGTCGAGCACGACGCCGTTGTTGAAGCCGCGCTTCAGCATCTCCGCAACGCCGCGAGAGGAATTGGGATAGAGACAGCTCGCCTTGGCATCGGTCGGCGCGGTCTCGGGCGCCGGCCGGCGGATGGACCGGCAGAGGCCGAGCGTCAGCGGCGTGCCGGCGCGCATCGGTGAGACATAGGTGCAGAGCAGGAACTGTGCGGAGTCCGGATCGACCGAGATGGGGCCAGCGCCGCCCTTGCCCGCCCAGAACATCGGCCGGACATAGAGCTCGGCCTTGGGGCCGAATCGGCGCACGCTCTCGTGCATCAGCTTTAGAATCTCTTCCGGCGTCTGGGTCGGGTTCAGGCCGATCGCCCGGGCCGAACGCACGACACGTTCCGCATGGAGGTCGAGGTCGGGCCCGCACCCCTCGAAGGCGCGCCCGCCATCGAATACCATGGAGCCCAGCCAGAAGGCATGGTCGCGCGGCCCCAGAATCGCCGGGTTGCCCTCGTGCCAGGTGCCGTTCCAGTAGGTGAGCGTGTCCATTTTACCCTCGTCCGTCCTCGAAGCGCGCGGACATAGCAGACGATGAGCGGCGCGGCCATCCTGGCCCTTGGTGCGGCATTCTGCTTCGCACTGGCGCTGATTCTAACGCAGTTCGGGCTGCGGACGATGCCGTCCTGGCGTTCGCCGCTCTATTCGATCGGCGGCGCGCTGGTCGTGGCGTGGCTGGCGGCGATCCTGTTCGTCGACTGGGGCACATTCAATCTAGACGCGGCGCTGATCTTCGCCGGGGTCGGCTGCATCTTCCCCGTCGTCGTCTCCATTCTTGCGGTGCGCTCGAACGAGCGACTCGGACCGGCGGTGGCCGGCGCCGTCGGCAACGTGACGCCGATCTTCGCCGTACTGGGCGCGGTGCTGTTCCTCGGCGAGCATCTCGGTCTGCTGCAATTGGCCGGACTCGCGATGGTCGTCGGCGGCGTGGCCCTGCTGGCGCTGCGCGGCGGCACAGGCGGCCGCCACTGGTCGGTCTGGGTGCTCGGCCTGCCGCTTGCAGCCGCGCTGGTTCGCGGCGCCATCCAGCCGGCGATTAAGACCGGGCTTGCGCTCTGGCCCGAACCGCTGGCCGCCGCCGCCATCGGCTATGCGCTCTCCTCGGTCGTGATCGTGTCTCTGGTCGGCCGCCGCGCCTTGAGGGAAGGACCAGCGATCCGCAGCGGGGTGCTGTGGTTCCTGGCCGTCGGATTCGCCAACGGCACCGCCACCTTCCTGCTCTATGCGGCGCTGGGGCTGGGCTCCATCACCGTCGTCGCGCCGCTGGTCGCGCTTTTCCCGCTGATGGGCGTCGTGATGAGCTGGATCTTCCTGCGCGGCGAACAGCTTCATGCGATCGGACTATTCGGGATCCTCGTCAGCGTGGGCGGCGTGATTCTCCTGCTTCTCGGCGGAACCTGAGATCAGGACCGGACGAAGCAGTTGCCGCAGGCTGGCGGTGTACTAAGGTCGGCCGATCCCGGAGGAAACAACAATGACGGCACCGCTCACCATCCGCCTGCATCCCGCCGACAACGTCGTCGTGGCCCGCATGGACATCCTGCCCGGCACCAGGGTTGAGGGCGAGGTCGCCGCCGCGACCCGCGTGCCGCCAGGCCACAAGATTCTCACGAGAGCGGTGAAGGCGGGCGAGCCGCTGCGCAAGTACAACCAGATCATCGGCTTCGCGACGGAGGATCTCGGCCCCGGCGCGCACATCCATACGCACAACTGCGTCATGGGCGACTTCGAGCGCGACTATGCCTTCTGCGCTGATGCCCATCCCATGGATTTCATCGTGCCGGCCGCCACCTTTCAGGGCTATCGTCGTGCCGACGGCCGCGCTGCGACGCGCAACTACATCGGGATCGTCACGACCGTGAACTGCTCGGCCGCGACCAGCCGCATGATCGCGTCGAGGCTCGAGCCGCTGCTGGCGCAGTTTCCGAACATCGACGGCGTCGTGCCTCTGACGCATGGCGGCGGCTGCGGTATGGCCGCGTCGGGCCTCGAGATGGACGTACTGCGCCGCACGCTTGCCGGTTACACCCGGCATCCCAACATGGCAGCGGTCGTGGTCCTCGGACTTGGCTGCGAGACCAACCAAATCTCCGGCCTGATGACGGCCGAAGGACTGAAGGAAGGACCGAAGCTCATTCCGCTGGCGATCCAGGATGAGGGCGGTGTTTCCAAGACAGTGAGACGCGCCGTCGATTTCCTGAAGGAGATTCTGCCCGAAGCCAACGACGTGAAGCGTGAACCTATCCCGGCCAGCGAGCTTATTCTCGCGCTGCAGTGCGGTGGTTCGGACGGCTATTCCGGCATCTCGGCAAATCCGGCGCTTGGCGCGGCCGTCGATCTGCTGGTCCGCAACGGCGGAACCGCCGTCCTGTCCGAAACGCCGGAAATCTACGGCGCGGAACATCTGCTGACGCGCCGCGCCGTCAGCAAGGAGGTTGGTGAAAAGATCGTCGAGCGCATCCGCTGGTGGGAGGATCATTGCGCGCGTACAGGCGGTGAAATGAATAACAACCCTTCGCCCGGCAACAAGGCGGGTGGCCTCACGACCATTCTGGAGAAATCGCTGGGGGCGGTCGCGAAGGGCGGCACGACGAACCTCGTCGACGTCTACAAGTATGCCGAGCCCATCACCGCCAAAGGATTCGTCTACATGGACTCGCCGGGCTACGACCCGGTGTCGGCCACGGGTCAGGTCGCCGGTGGCGCCAATGTCCTGTGCTTCACGACGGGCCGCGGCAGCGTGTTCGGCTGCAAGCCGACCCCGTCACTCAAGCTCGCGACGAATACCTCCCTCTATCGACGCATGACGGACGACATGGATATCAATTGCGGAACGATCGTCGATGGAGAGGAGACGATTCAGGAGAATGGTCGGCGAATCTTCGACCTTATTCTTGCCACGGCCTCGGGTCAGAAAACGAAATCGGAGCTTTTGGGAATCGGGGACGACGAGTTCGAGCCGTGGAAGATTGGCGCAACGATGTGAAGAAGGGGACGCAGCCAAGTTGATTTGGCGGCGTTACGCTCCTCATATGCGATCCTACGACTCACGAACTTGGCCAGGCTTTGGCAGCCCAGCCCCCAGCGGCCGCGGACTTCCCCCCGAGCTACTACCCAATTTCCCGGTTGTCGAAGGCGGTAGCATCGAGCGCTCCGCCAGCGCGCATTTACATGCTCGTTCAACTGCCCAGGAGTGAGATATGGCTACAGGCACCGTGAAGTGGTTCAACGCCACGAAGGGATTTGGCTTCATCCAGCCGAGCGACGGCGGCAAGGACGTGTTCGTCCATATCAGCGCAGTGGAGCGCTCGGGCCTGAATGGCCTCAACGAAGGCCAGAAGATCGACTACGAGATCGCCACGGAACGCGGCCGCTCGGCCGCGGTCAACCTCAAGTCGGTGGACTGACGTCATGAGAGTCGTTCCCCTCGTCGAACGCCCCGACCTGGCCGAACAGGTCTCCGTCTGGGGCTTCGACGAGTGGGGACACCTCAATCCCGGCCAGACGCTGGAGCAGCGCCGGGCTCAAATTCAGGGAAAGTTGAATGTCGATCGCGTGCCGATCGCCTTCGTCGCGCTGGACGACGACGACGGCATCGTCGGCACGGCATCCCTGATCTTCGACGATCTCGAAGGCGATCCGCGGAACCCCTGGCTCGCGAGCGTCTACGTCCCGCCCGAGCATCGCAAAAAGGGCATCGCGTCGGCGCTGGTCCGCAAGGTCGAGGATGCCGCCCGGCGTATCGGATACGACCGTCTCTATCTCTTCACGAGCACCGCCCCGTCCCTGTACGCAGGTCTGGGCTGGAGAGCGCTTGAGCGGCGCGACTATCGCGGCGAACATATCCAGGTCATGGATAAAGCGCTGTGAAGGAGTCCGTATGCCATCCGACCTGCACTATCTGTCGCTCGACGAGGTCGCGCGGCGCCTGAAGGCGCGCAAGTTGTCGTCCGTCGAGTTGACGCAAGCGATGCTCGACCGCATCGGTAGGGTCGATTCGAGGCTCAAGAGTTATGCGACCGTGACGGCGGACCGCGCGTTGGACGATGCCGCGCGCCTCGACGCCGAAGCCGCTTCCGGCACGTCGCGAGGGCCGCTGCACGGCGTACCGATCGCGGTGAAGGATCTCTGCAACACCGAGGGCATTGCGACCGCGGCCGGCATGGAGATCCATCGCGGCAACGTGCCGTCGCGGGATGCGACTGTCGTCGCGCGGCTGAAGCAGGCGGGAGCGGTGATCCTCGGCAAGCTGCAAATGACCGAGGGCGCCTACGGCGCCCACCATCCGAACATTCCCGCACCCCTCAACCCCTGGAACGCCGCCTATTGGACGGGCTCGTCTTCCTCGGGTTCCGGCGCGGCCACCGCGGCCGGGCTCTGCTTCGCCTCGCTGGGGTCCGATACCGGCGGCTCGATCCGTTTCCCCTCGACCATGAACGGCCTCACCGGTCTCAAGCCCACCTGGGGACGGGTGAGCCGCGCCGGCGTCTTTCCGCTGGCTGAGTCGCTCGACCATGTCGGTCCGATGACACGCAGTGCGCTCGACGCCGCCATCGTGCTCGGCGTGATCGCCGGCGCCGATCCGGAGGACCCGACCTCGGTTGGCATGCCGGTGCAGGACTACGCCGCCTCGATCGACCGGGGCGTGCGCGGCCGGCGCATCGGGCTCGCTACCAACATGCCGGGGCTCGACGAAGACGCGCGGCGCGCCCTCGAAGGTGCGGTCGACGTGCTGAAGAATGCAGGCGCCATGATCGTTGAGGTGACGCTGCCCGACGGCTTCGATCAGGGAGCACGCGACTGGGTGCCTCTGTGTGGCGTCGAGGCAGCGGTGGCGCACGAAGGCACCTATCCGTCGCGGGCGGCCGAGTACGGTCCGGTGCTCGCAGGCCTGCTCGACCAGGGACACCGCCTTTCCGCGACGGAACTGGCGAAGATGCAGCTCCGCCGGGCCGCGCTCACCGGCGAGCTCAATCGCCTGCTGGCATCGGTCGATCTTCTGCTGATGCCGGTGATGGCCAGGGCCGTGTGGTCGATCGAGGCGCTGCAGGCGGCGGGGCGCGATCCCGAGACCGTCGCAGCGCGACTGCGTTATACGGCGCCATTCGATCTCAGCGGTCATCCGACGCTCACTTTGCCGGGCGGCATGACGGCGGATGGGGTGCCCGTCGGCTTCCAGATCGCCGGAAAGGCCTTCGATGAAGGGCTGATCCTGGCGGCGGGACACGCCTATCAGCGGGAGACCGGCTGGCATATGAGACGACCGCCGCTGTAGCGGCGAGTCGGGGCGGGCGCGTGGACGCTGAATCTCCTTTCATTTATAGTATTTCCATCGCCTCTTCCCAGGATGTCCCAGTCGCACAATGCAAAGCCTGTTCGCGAAAAATCTGCGGCTGCGTCCCAGCATCCTGACATTGTTCATTCTGCTGACGGTGCCGGTCTTCTTCGCGATCGTGGCGGTCAACTACGTGTCGAACGAGAAGATCGCGCGCGACAATGCCGACGAGCTGATCGGGCGATTCAGCGTCGAGGCCATCCAAAACACACAGCACCTCTTCGACCCTATCAAGTCGCTGGTGCGCAGTGCCGCTGCGATCGGCTCGGAGCAGCCGGAGTTCTTTGAAGACAATCGCTCGCTGAAATACCTCTTCAGCATTCTGCAACACAGCGATCGCATCATCAGCATGTATGTCGGCCTGAACGACGGCTCCTTCCGTCAGGCCCGGCAGATCGATCCCACCGTCGAGATCCAGGGCAAACTGCCGCCCGCCGGCACGCGTTACGCCGATCGATGGATCACGCTGCAACGAGGATCCGCGCCGGTCGACCACTATCTGTTCCTCGGCGAGGATCGCAAGGAGCTGGGTCTCTCCGAGCAGACCACCTCCTACGATCCGCGCGCGCGCCTCTGGTATCGCACCGCGCAGCAGACGCGGGCCCTGTCGGTCAGCGACGTCGATGTGTTCGCGACCCTGGGCCTGGTCGGCTTCACCGTCGGCGCGCCGTTCTATGTCGACGGAACGTTGCGCGGCGTCGCCGCCGCCGACATCACGCTCGACGGGCTTTCCGATTACCTGGCCGAGCGCAAGATCAGCCCCGGCACCCTGTCCTACATCCTCGACCATCAGGGCCGGGTCATCGCCAACTCCGAGCGCGCGAAGACCTATGCCAGCCATAACGGCAGGGTCGAGCTCCAGCACATCACGTCGCTCGGCAACGAGCTGCCGGCGATCGCCTTCGGCTTCCGTCCGCGCGGCAACGAAAAGATGTTCTCGTTCGCGCATGGCGGAAAAGAGTACGTGGCGAGACTCGCGACCCTTCCGCCCGAGTTCGGCAAGAAGTGGCAGCTATTCGTCATCACGCCGCTGGACGACTTCACGAGCGCCTTCGACGAGCAGAACAAGCGCCTGGCGCTGTTCGGCGCAATCGCCATCGTCGTCCAGATCTGCATCATCTATTTCCTGTCCAGCGTCGTCTCAAGTCCTCTGGAGAGACTCGCGCTCAAGGTGACCAAGATCCAGGACCTAGAGGCGACAATCTTCCGCCGCTGAAGTCGCCGATCCGCGAGGTCGCCGTCCTCGCGCGCGCCATCGACACGCTGGATTCCGCGGTGAAGTCGTTTGCGGCCTTCGTTCCCGTGGGCCTCGTGCGACAGCTCCTCGACTCGGAGCAGAAGCTGGTGCTGGGGGGCCATAGCCGCTTCCTCACGATCTTCTTCTCGGATCTCGAGGGCTTCTCGACCATGTCGGAGGAAGTGCCCTCGCAGGAGCTGCTGCTGCGCGTCTCGGCCTATCTCGGCGTCGTCACCCATGCGGTCAACATGGAGCACGGAACGATCGACAAGTTCATCGGCGACGGTGTCATGGCCTTCTGGGGCGCGCCGGCCCTGCTCGAGGACCATGCCCAGAGGTCCTGCTTCGCGGCGCTGCGCATCCGCGAGGGCATGAAGGAGCTGAACGCCGGCTGGGAGGCGGCCGGCACCAGGCCGCTGAACGTCCGCATTGGCATCCACAGCGACGCCGTACTGGTGGGCAATATCGGTTCCAAGGAGCGCATGAGCTACACCGTCATGGGCGATGGCGTGAACATTGCGGCGCGCCTCGAGGGCATCAACAAGGAGTACGGCACGGGCATCTGCATCAGCCATGCCGTCTTCAAGGAGGCGGGCGAGCGGCTTTGCGTTCGGCCTATCGACGATGTCACCGTGAAGGGTCGCCGCTCGAAGATTCCGATCTACGAGCTGGTCGGGGCCTATGGGATCGGTCCGGAGTTCGAGCCGGACGAGGCGACCCTGCGCCTCTGCAAGCTCACGCGCACCGCCTACAACGCGCTGGTCGCCGAGGACTATGCCATGGCGTTGTCGCGCTATCAGGAGATCGAGGTGGAGTATCCGGACGACCCGGTGGCGCGCGCCATGGCGACGCGGTTGGCAACGATCGATCCGTCGCGTCTCGTGCCGCTGCAGATGTCGCGCTGATCGATGTTCGACGTTCGCAAGCCCTCTCCGGCGGTCGCGGCGCTGCGGCCGAGTGAATACACGGCTGCACTGATCCAGGCGCTTCGCGCGGAACCCAGCCGCGTTTGCGGCGTCCGGGCGCTCGAGATCGGATGCGGGAGCGGCGTGATCCTCGCCGTGCTGGGCGGCCTCGGCGCCGCCTCGCTTTGCGGGATCGACATCGAGGAGGATGCCATTGCCACCGGGCTTGCGCTTCTCCGCGGCCTCGGCCACGAGGCGGAAATCCACCGTGGCGACATGTGGCAGCCGGTGGCCGGTCGGCGCTTCGATCTCATCGTGGCCAATCTGCCCCACTTCCCGATGGATCATTTCGAGGTGGCCGGGCGCCTGTCGACCTGGAGTTCGGGAGGCATCGAGGGCCGCGAACTGCTCGATCCGTTCCTCGAGGGCCTGTCGGATCATCTCGCGATCAACGGCCGTGCCCTCATCACCCACAACGCCTTCGTCGATGTCTGGCGGTCGCGCCGGATCCTCGAGCGGTACGGGCTCGCCATGCACATCGTCAACACGGTGCTCGTCCACATTGCCAACGAGAAGATTGAGCTGATGACACCTTCCATCCTGCGCGCGGAGGAGGGTCGTTCCATCCATCGCTACGGGCCGCATGTCTTCGCCGACATGCACATCGTCGAAATCGCCGCGGCCGGGGCGCGGGGCTGACATGGCCCTGCGTCGCGTTCTGTTCATCGTCTTCGTGTGGCTCGTTGGGCTGGCAGGCCTGCCGGTGCGCGCCGAAACCCCGGATACAGCGCTGGCAAAGCTGATCGGCGAGGCGCGCGTCGCCGCCGCGGCCCCGGGCGCCTGCGAGCAACCCGGCCTCGACCGGCTGGTCCGCATCTTCTGTGATGGCAAGATCCACGTCGGCGTGCGCGAATACTATCCGCTGTTCGGGACACGCGAGGGCCAGGTCCGCTCGGGCTACGACGTCGATGTGGCGCGCGAGATCGCCAAGCACCTCCGCGTCGAGCCGGCCTTCACGCGTGTCAACGCGGCGAGCCGCATTCCGCTGCTCGCCGACGACAAGATCGATCTCACCATCGCGACCATGGGGCACAATACCCAGCGCGACGGCCAGGTTCGTTTCATCCGCCCGCACTATTACCGGTCGGAGACGATCATCGTCGGACCGAAGGGGCTCACGATCCGGGACTGGCCCGACATCGCCAGTCGCACGATCTGCGTCACGATCGGCAATGGCTCCAACGCCCAGATCGTTTCCCACAACGCCCGCCTGATGCTGTTCGACGAGGCGGGCGTTCTGCCCGACAGGTTGCGCGACGAGACCTGTGTGCTGGCGGCGCAGGACGACAGCTTTTTCGACTACTACTTCACGGACCCGGCCTTCGCGAAGGCCTACGATCGGAAGTTCGGCTTCGCCCAGCTTCCCTGGGGCATGGCCGTGGCGCTTACTGGCAGCGATCGGCTCGCCCGGGCGCTCGACCTGATGAGCCAGATATTCCATCGCGACGGCATCTTTCTCGAGGTGGCGAAGCAGAACCGCATCGGTCTCGGCTTTCTCGAGCTCCAGCGCGCAGTCTGGAACCGGCCCGACTGCAACACCGACATCGGAAGCAGCAATCCGGCCTGCGTCCTTCCGGCGCTGAGCGCGGTGCTGCAGCCCACGCCCTTCGCCGGCCAGGTGACCGCCTTCGAGACCTGGCTGGAGAAGCACACCGGCATCAGCGTTCAGTTCCCGATGTTCAAGACCATGCCGGCCTGGCAGCTGTTCACGGCGGGAATCGTGAATTCGCTGGTCCTGGTGGCGGGCGCTCTCGTGGCGACCCTGCTGTTCGCCATGGTGCTGGGCGCGCTGCAGAGTTCGCAGTCCTTCCTGCTACGTTGGCCGGCCCGCGCGCTCACCATCGTCCTTCAATCCTCGCCGGTCGTGCTGACGCTCGTCATTTCCGCGGCCGTGGCGCTGGCGCTGTTTCCCTATTCGTCGGCTGTCGCGATCGGCGCGGCGATCGTGGCGCTCGGGCTGATGAACGGCGCCAACGCGGGACAGGCCATCTCCGAGGCGATGCACACGCTGCGGATGGAGCGGGGAGGGCCGCCCGCGCCCACCCTTGAACTGTTCGGGCGGGCGGTCAGCCGCTCGGCCACCCAGATCGTGTCCTTCCTCGTCAATGCCGCGAAGGGTACGCCGATCGCGAGCTTCATCGGCGCGCCCGAACTCCTGAGCGCGCTCACCGACATCACCTCGTTCGCCAGCGGCCGGGCCAGCACCTATTCGCTGCTGCTCGTCTTCTATGTCTGCGTGGTGATCGTCGTGGTGTGGCTGTGCGACAAACTGAGGATCTGGCTCGAACGCCGGCAGATGGTGACGGCATGAGCAGGATATCGCCCGACTTCGTGCCGCAGCTGCTGGCGGGCATGGCGGTGAATTTCGAGATCGCGGCCATCGCCCTGCTGGTCGGCCTTGCCGTCGGCGGCCTGCTGACATTGGCCAAGCTGGCGGGCGGGGTGCGCGGGGCAATCGCCACGACCCTGATCGGCCTGATGCGCGCGGCGCCGACCTTCGTGGTCATGTTCTTCCTGCTGAATATCATCCCGTCCGACGCGACGCTGTTCGGCGTTCACGTCGCGCCGTCGGGCATCATGACCGTCGCGCTGTCGCTGGTGCCCTATGCCGCGGCCTATGTCGCCGACAATGGCGGCGAGGCATTGCGGCAACTGCGGGACGGTTCGCCACTGGGGGCACTCCTCTTCCTCCCTAACGTGACACGCGCATTCTTCGTGCTGGTCATGTCCTCCAGCGCCGGCGCCGCCATCGGCGTTCCCGAGGGGATCGCGGTCATCCTGCGCGAGGCCGAGCTGATGCCGACGCTTGGCGACAAGATGGTCCTGTTCGCGATCGGCATCCTCTGTTTTGGGGTCACCTTGCAGGCGGGATTCGCGCTGATGCGCCTCCTGCAGCGCCATCTCGGCCGCCTCGCGCTGCGCGCCCGCTAGGGTGTAGTCTCCCCTCAAGAACGTGCGGGAGGAAGAAATGAAGATTTCGCGGCGGCGAACCCTTGGCGCGACGGCGGCCCTGGCCTTGACGCCGGGCCTTGCACGCGCGCAAGCCTATCCCTCCAGGCCGGTGCGGCTGATCGTGCCCTATTCGGCCGGCGGTGGCGCCGACACGACGGCTCGCCTGATCGCGCCCAAGCTGCAGGAGGCGCTGGGTCAGACGATCGTGGTGGAGAACAAGCCCGGCGCGGGCGGCATGATCGGCGACGAGATCGTGGCCAAGGCCGCGCCCGACGGCCACACCTTGCTGATCGGCGCCTTTGCCCATGCGGTGAACCCGTCGCTGTTTCCAAAGATGCCCTTCCGCACGCCCGGGGATTTTGCGCCTGTATCGCTCCTCGTGACGGTGCCGGAGCTGATGGTCATCACGCCCTCGCATCCGGCGAAGACCGTGGCCGAGCTCGTGGCGCTCGCCAAGGCGCAGCCCGGCAAGCTCTCCTACGCCTCGTCGGGCAATGGCAGCGCCCAGCATCTCGCGGCCGAGCTCTTCAAAATGCGCACCGGCACGGATATCCAGCATGTGCCCTACAAGGGCGGTGCGCTCGCGGTGGCCGACGTCGCGGCGGGCCATGTGCCCTTCTATTTTGGCAACATGAGTGCCGCCCTGCCGCAGGCCCGCGGCGGCCGCGTACGGCCACTTGCCGTGACTAGTGCGGCGCGCTCGCCGGCCGCTCCCGAAGTGCCGACGCTCGCCGAGGCCGGCGTGCCCGATTGCGAGATCTCCGAGTGGAATGCGTTGATCGCGCCGGCCGGCACGCCGCCGGCGGTGATCGCGCGCCTGCACCTGGAGATCGCGAGGATCATGCGCCTGGAAGAGATCAAGGCGAAGTTCGCCGACCTCGGCGCCGATGCGATCGGCTCGACGCCCGAAGAACTCGCCGCCTTCCTGCGTGCCGAGATGGCCAAGTGGGCCGAGGTTGTGAAGGCCGCCAATATCAAGGTCGAGTAGGTCGATGACAGCCAGCGTGCGCTACGACTCCGTGTTCCGGCCCGGCCTTTTTACCGGCAGGACGGTCATCGTCACCGGCGGCGGCTCCGGTCTCGGTCGTTGCACCGCCCACGAGCTGAAGTCCCTGGGTGCGCGCGTGGCGCTCGTCGGCCGGACCCTCGAGAAGCTCGAGCGCGTCAAGGAGGAGCTGGGCGATCCCGACACCTTCATTTTCTCGGCCGACCTGCGCCGCGAGGACGAGGTCAAGGCGGCGATCGATGGCGTGATGGGCTGGAGCGGGCGCATCGACGGGCTGGTGAACAATGCCGGTGGCCAGTTTCCGGCGCCGCTCAAGGACATCTCGCTGAACGGCTGGAACGCCGTGGTCGCCAACAACATGACGGCGACGTTCCTGGTCTCCAAGGCGGTCTATCTGGCGTCGATGGAAGCGCATGGCGGCGTCATCGTGAATGTCGGCGCCGACTTCGAGCTCGGCAATCCCGGCATGGCCCACAATGGCGCCGCCCGCGCCGGCCAGACCAACTTCACCTACAGCGCCTCGATCGAATGGGCGCATTCGGGTGTCCGCGTGAATTCCGTGATTCCGGGCTTCATCGCCTCGTCGGGCTTCGACCGCTATCCCGAGCGCGCCCACGAGGCGCTGCGTTCTGTGAAGGACCGGATTCCCGCCAAGCGCCATGGCACGGAGTCCGAGATTGCGGGCGCCATCGTCTATCTGCTGAGCGACGCGGCGGCCTATGTCACCGGCACCACGCTGCGGGTCGACGGCGGATTGCATAACTATGGCAAATCGACCTTCTACCAGGTGCCCGATCACAAGAATTCGAAGCCCTTCAACGGGTTTCCGCTCTACCGGCCGCCGAAGGTCCTGGAGTAGGGTGAAGGTCCCTACCCAATGACGGAGGAACCGATGCGTATCGTCCCAGTGATGTGCAGCCTGCTCGCTGCAGCCGGAGTCGCCGCCTTTTCCTTTGCCGCGCAGGCCCAGACCGCGAAGGCGTCGCTGAAGGACGCGACGGGCAAGGATGTCGGCAGCGTCCAGCTCCTCCAGACGCCGCACGGCGTGCTGCTCAAGATGTCGCTGAAGGGCGTGGCGCCGGGCGAGCATGCGTTCCATATCCACGCGGTGGGCAAGTGCGAGGCGCCGTTCACCAGCGCCGGCGGTCATTTCAATCCCGCCTCCAAGAAGCACGGAATGGAGGCGGCCGAAGGAGCCCATGCCGGCGACATGCCCAACCTGTACATCCCGGCCAACGGCGAGCTGAGGATCGACGTCGCCAATCACATGATCACGCTGGCCAAGGGACAGGCCAATTCGGTGTTCGATGCCGACGGTTCGTCGATCATCATTCACGCCGGGCCCGACGACTACAATACCGACCCGACCGGCAATGCCGGCGACCGCATCGTCTGCGGAGTTATCACGGAGTAACCTGAAGACTTCGTCTGCGGCAGCGGGCGAGGGCGCGTATCCCCACCTGGAGCTGATTGAATGGACCTGTCTCGTTTCCCGCGTCGCATCTACACCAACGCGCCCACGCCCATCGAGCACCTGCCGCACTTCACCAAGGCCCTCGCTGCCAGCTGTCCCGGCGGCGTCGGCCCCGAGATCTGGATCAAGCGCGACGACATGCTGGGTCTGTTCCCCGGCGGCAACAAGACCCGCAAGCTTGAGTTCCTGGCGGGCGATGCGATCGCCCAGGGCTGCGACACGCTCGTCACCTGCGGCGCGCCGCAGTCGAACCATTGCCGCATCACGCTTTCTGCCGCGGTGAAGGAAGGGCTGAAGTGCCGCTTCGTGATCGAGGAGCGCATTCCCGGCAGCTACAAGAAGGAAGCCGGCGGCAACAACTTCATGTTCGAGCTGATGGGCGTCGAGGCGATCACGGTCGTTCCCGGCGGCACCAACATGGGCGAGGCGATGTCGCGTGTGGCACAGGAAGTGGCCTCGCTGGGTCGCAAGGCCTATGTGATACCGGGTGGCGGTTCCAACGCCATTGGCGGTCTGGGCTACGTGGCTTGCGTGCAGGAGATGCAGGTCCAATGGCTCGACATGGGCCTCGCGCTCGACGCCGTGGTGGTGGGCTCGGGCAGCTCGGGCACGCATGGCGGCATGGTCGCGGGCTTCCTCGGCAACAACATCAAGGTCCCGCTGATCGGCGTCGGTGTCAGCCGCGATCCCGCCGACCAGGAGCCCCTGGTGCTGAAGGAAGCGCAGGCAGTCATCGACCTGCTGGGCGTCGACATCAAGGTGCCGGCGTCGGCGGTGAAGAGCTTCGGCGGCTTCTGGCAGCCCAAGTATTCGGTGCCGAACAAGAAGATGGTCGAGGCCGTGCAGATGCTCGCGCGCACCGAAGGCATCCTGCTCGACCCGGTCTATACCGGAAAGATCATGGCCGGCCTGATCGGCCTCGCGCGCCAGGGCCACTTCAAGCCGGGTGC
>CAIYWM010000246.1 GCA_903929895.1 uncultured Alphaproteobacteria bacterium | reverse complement strand
CTTCACCCACCGAGTAGGGAGGGAAGTTGTAGTGCAGCATGAAGTGCTCGCGGTACTCGCCCTCGAGCGCGTCGATGATCTGCTCGTCCTGGCCGGTGCCGAGCGTGGCCACGACCAGCGCCTGCGTCTCGCCACGGGTGAACAGCGACGAGCCGTGGGCGCGCGGCAGGATGCCGACTTCGGCCACGATCGGACGGACCGTCTTGGTGTCGCGGCCGTCGATGCGCTTGCCGGTGTCGAGGATGGCGGTGCGCACGACGTCGGCCTCGAGATTGCCGAACTGCTCGCCGAACGCGGCCAACGCGGCCTCGTCGCCCTCGAACAGCTTCTTGGCTTCGGTCTTCACGGCACTGATCTTGGCCTGGCGAGCCTGCTTCTGGGTCTCGGCAAAAGCCTCGACCAGCTTGCCGTGCATCTCGGCCTTGAGCTTGGCCGCCACGGTCTTCGACGCTTCCGACGGATCGGTGAGCGGCAGCGGCTCCTTGGCGCAATGCTCGGCGAGCTGGATGATCGCGTCGATCACCGGCTGGAACGAGCGATGGGCCTCCATGACGGCACCCAGCATCACGTCCTCGGAAAGCTCCTTGGCTTCCGACTCGACCATCAGCACGCCTTCCTTGGTGCCGGCGACGACGAGGTCCAGCGTGCTCTTCTCGAGCTGGACCTTGGTCGGGTTCACGACGTACTGGCCGTCGATGTAGCCGACGCGCGCCGCGCCGATCGGACCCATGAAGGGCACGCCCGAGATCGTGAGCGCGGCCGACGTCGCGACCATCGCCAGGATGTCGGGATCGTTCTCGAGATCGTGGGCCAGCGTCGTGACGACGACCAGCGTCTCGTTGCGATAGCTCTCGTGGAACAGCGGGCGGATCGGGCGATCGATCAGGCGCGAGGTGAGGATTTCCTTCTCGCTGGGACGGCCCTCACGCTTGAAGAAGCCACCGGGGATCTTGCCCGCGGCGAAGGCCTTCTCCTGGTAGTTCACGGTCAGCGGGAAGAAATCGAGGCCGGGCTTCGGCTTCTTCTCGAACACGACGGCGGCCAGCACGGTGGTGCCGCCGTAGGTCGCCATGACGGCGCCGTCGGCCTGGCGCGCGATCTTGCCGGTCTCGAGCACGAGCTTGCGCCCGGCCCACTCGACTTCCTTGCGAAATACTTCAAACATCTCATTCATCCTTTCCATCACGGTCACGCGCCCCCGTTTGGCTGCGACCGCCCATCGGCGCCCTTGCGCCGACAGGACCGGGCCAGGCGTTTGCTCTCGCCCCTGCCTTCCCGGTTACTGCGAAGTCGCGTCAGCCGGCCGAACTCACGGGGACCGGGCGACGCGACGCGAAAAGGCCCCATCCGAGGATGGGGCCGAAGGATCAGCGACGCAGACCCAGACGCTCGATCAACGTGGCGTAGCGCTGTGTGTCGCGCGACTTGAGATAGTCGAGCAGGCGGCGGCGCTGGCCGACCATCTTCAGCAGACCGCGGCGCGAATGGTGGTCCTTCGCGTGGCCCTTGAAGTGCTCGGTGAGGTTGGAAATACGCTCGCTGAGGATCGCGACCTGGACTTCCGGCGAACCCGTGTCGCCTTCGGCCTGGGCATACGTCTTGATCAGCTCCGCCTTGCGGTCGGCTGTAATCGACATCGGTCATCTCCTGAAACTAAAGGTTGAACACGCGCACCGGCTGGAGAGCGACGCCGTCCGAACGGACCAACGCCACGAGCCTGCTGCCGACCTCGGCGCGAACGAGTGCGCCGGACGGAGGTGCGTCCCGGGTCAAGAGCACCGGCTGGCCTTGGCGCAGCCGGTCCGCTTGGGCTTCCGTCATGGCCAGCGCCGGGATGTCGTCCAGCGCGGTCGCAACGGGAGCCAAGGCCCCGAAGAGCGCGGGAATATGCCCGAGGGCCTCCAGTTTGGAAAGCGAAATGGACCCTTCTTCCCGGAACGGTCCTACAACCGTCCGGCGCAGGGCAGAGAGGTGCCCGACGGTTCCGAGCGCCAGGGCCAGATCGCGCCCGAGGGACCGGATATAGGTGCCCTTGCCACAACCGACCACGAAATCTGCGTGGTCGCTGTCGGGCCGGCCGGTCATCTCCAGGCGCTCTATCAGGACCCTGCGCAGTTTCAGTTCGACTGATTCGCCGGCACGGGCGAGATCGTAGGCCCGCTTGCCGTCGATTTTCAGCGCCGAGTAGGCGGGCGGCCGCTGGTCGATCTCGCCCAGGAAGGCCGGCAGGACGGCTTCGATGGCGGCGTCGGTGGGCCGGATATCGCTGGTTGCCGTGATTTCGCCCTCGGCATCCTCGGTCGCGCGGGCTTCGCCGAAGCGCAGGGTAAAGCGGTATTCCTTCCGCGCGTCCATGATGAAGGGCACGGTCTTGGTCGCCTCCCCGAGCGCGATCGGCAGGATCCCGCTGGCCAGCGGATCGAGCGTGCCCCCGTGTCCCGCCTTCTGGGCGCCGAACAGCCGGCGCACGCGACTTACGGCCGGCGTCGAACCCAACCCGACCGGCTTGTCGAGCACGATCCACCCGTCGACCTTCTCGCCCTTTTTCCTGCGCGCCATGGCGGACGGCTTTAAGCCCACAGGGCGTTGCGCGCCAGCCACCGGTTCTGGCAGGCTGCGCGCATGAAATCGGGAATGCAGTCGGATCGTGTCCGGCAAGGCACGCTGTTCGGACTGTTCTTCCTCTCGGGAGCCGCCGCCCTCATCTACCAGACCGCCTGGCACCGGTTGCTCGGCCTGTTCGCCGGCGCCGACACGATCGCTGCCGCGCTGGTCGTCGGCGCCTTCCTGCTCGGTCTCGGCATCGGCAGCCTCGCCGCCGGCCTCTATGCCGACCGCCTGTCGCGCCGCGCCGCCCTCATCGCCTTCGCGATCTGCGAGGTTGGCATTGCGGTCTTCGCCGTGCTCAGCCCGTGGCTCTACTACGACGTGATCTATCGCGAGCTGCTGCCGCTGGCGGAATCGCGCGGCGTGATCTTCGCCATCGTCTTCGCGGGTCTGCTGTGGCCGACCTTCCTGATGGGCTGCTCGCTGCCGTTCCTCTCCAAGGCGATCGTCAGCCAGATCGCGGGCTCCGCGCAGCTCATCGGCTGGCTCTACGGCCTCAACACGCTGGGCGCGGGCGTCGGCGCCTTCTTCGGCGGCTGGTACCTGATCGGCACGGTGGGCTTCGACAAGGCGGTCTATCTGGGCGCCCTGATCAACCTCGTGGTGGCGGTGGGCGGCCTCCTGCTGGCGCGCGGCCTCGACATGGAAGACACGAGTCGATCGAACAGGACGAAGAGTTCTGAAACGGCGGACGACGTCGTGTGGCGCTGGTCGCTGCTGGTGTTCATCAGCGGCTTCCTGATCGTGGCCCTGCAGATCGTCTGGTACCGGCTGATCGGCGTGCTGCTGCAATCGAACGGTTACAGTTTCTCGCTGGTGCTGACGGTGTTCCTGCTGGGTGACGCCGCCGGCCTGATGGTCGGCGCGCGGGTCATCGACCGCATCGCCGACCCGCGCCGCTTCTTCTTCCTGATGCAGGGCATCGCCACGGCGCTGGCCCTGGCCGGCGCCTGGTTCATTTACCTCGGCATCGGCGCGGGAATCCTGCCCGCCACCTTCGTCGACCGCGACATCATGGGGCCGAACACCGCCAATCCGGCGCTGATCCTGCTGCTGCTTGCCATCGTCGTGCTGCCGGCCTCGTTCATCATGGGCTTCTCGTTCCCGGTGGTGCAGAAGGCCGTGCAGCGCGACCTCGACCGGCTGGGCAGCCGGGTGGGCTTCGTGCAGCTCGCCAACATCGTCGGCAACAGCGTGGGCAGCCTGGTGGCCGGCCTGCTGCTGCTCGACCTCGCAGGCACGGCCGGCACGCTGAAGCTGTTGGTCGCCATCGGCCTCGCCTTCGCGGTCCTGCAGTTCGCGGGACCGCGCGCCACGCGCTGGGCCTGGCTGCCGGCCGGGGTGCTGGCGGCGGGACTGCTGTTCTTTCCGGGCGGCGAGGCCTTCTGGCGCCGCCTGCACGGGCTCACCACCGAGCAGGCCATCGTCGCCGAGGACAAGACCGGCCTCAGCCTGCTCAAGATGTCGGACAGCGGCGCCAGCAAAGTGGATGGCCGGCTTTACATCCAGGGCCATTCGCAAAGCCGGCTGCCCTTCGACACCGTCCATTCCTATCTCGGCGCCATCGGCCCGCTGACCCACGGCACGCCCCGGCGCGTGCTGGTGATCGGCTCCGGCACCGGCGGAACGCCCTATGCGGCGGGGCTCCATCCCGCGACGGAGAAGGTGAAGGTGATCGAGATCGTGGCGCCGGTGATCGAGACGCTGAAGAGCTACACCGCTGCCGGCGGCAAATCGGGGGTCGACGAGCTGCTCTCGAGCAAGCGCTTCGACGTAACGGTCGCCGACGGCCGTCATTCGCTGGCGCTCGATCCGGTGCGCTACGACGTGATCGAGGCCGACGCCATCCTGCCCAAGACCGCGCTGTCGGGCCTGCTGAACAGCCGCGAGTTCTTCGAGCAGGTGAGAGCCAAGCTGGCGCCGGGTGGCATCTACGTCCAATGGGCGCCGACCGAGCGTTCGGTCGCGACCTTCCGCTCGGTCTTTCCCTACGTCACCATGGTTCATCCGGCGATGCTGGGGAGCGACCGGCCCATTCCCTACAGCCGCGAGAAGATTGCCGCGCTGCTGGCGCGGCCCGACGTGACGGCGCACCTGAAGGCGGCGCGGATCGACGAGGCCGAATTGGCCAGGTGGTTCGAGGAAAAGAAGGTCGAGGTGCTGAACGATGGCAGGACCGTGCCGACGCCTTCACCCAACACGGATTTCTTTCCGCGCGACGAGTATTACCTCAATCGTCGTCCTTGATGTCGCGGGCGACGTCGGGCCGGCGCAGCAGGGCGCCGATCTTGTCGGCCTCGTCGAAGGTGCGATCGATCGCGAAGCGGATCTCGGGAGCAGTGCGCAGGCCCGCCTTCTCGCTGACCCGGCCGCGGAACCACGGCGCCGCCCGTCGCAGCGCGGCGAGCAGCCGTTCCTTGTCCCCGCCGCCCAGCGGCATCACGTAGGCGGTGGCGTTGCGCAGGTCGGGGCTGATATCGACCGACGTCACGGTGATCGTGGCGTCGCGCAGGTCCGGATCGCGCATGTTTCCCCGTTCGAGGAGATCGGCCAACAGATGGCGGATCTCCTCGCCGACGCGCAGCTGACGCTGGCCGGGAGCGCGATTTTCTTTGTCGGACGCGCGACGTCGCGACATGGGGCTTTCCTCTTGTCTCTCACCTCCCCCGCTGACGGGGGAGGGAACTTTACTACAGGGTCGCCTGGACCTGCTCGACGTCGAAGCATTCGACGATGTCGCCGACCTTCATGTCTTCGTAGTTCTCGAAGGCCATGCCGCACTCGAAGCCGTGCTGCACTTCCTTCACTTCGTCCTTGAAGCGACGCAGGCTCTTCAGCGTGCCCTCGTGGATCACGATATTGTCGCGCAACAGGCGAACCTTGTTGCCACGCGTGACCTTGCCATCGGTGACCATGCAGCCGGCGACGTTGCCGGACTTGGTGACCTTGAAGACTTCGCGGATCTGCGCGTTGCCGACCAGGGTCTCCTTGTAGGTCGGGTCGAGGAGGCCGACCATCAGCGCCTGCATGTCCTCGGTCACCTTGTAGATGATCGAGTAGTAGCGGATGTCGACCTTGTCGCGCTTGGCGATCTCGCGGGCCTGCGGGTTCGCACGCACGTTGAAGCCGATGATCAGCGCGCCCGACGCCTTGGCCAGCGTCATATCGGCTTCGCTGATGCCGCCGACGCCGCTGTAGACGACACGGGTGATGACCTTCTCCGTGCCGAGGCGACCCAGCGCACCGGCCAGCGCTTCCGCCGAGCCCTGCACGTCCGCCTTGATCAGCACCGGCAGTTCCTTGGCCGTGCCCTCGCGAATGCCCTTGATCATCTCCTCGAGCGTGCCGCGGCCGCCCGCGACGCGAGCGAGCTCGTTCTGGCGATCGCGACGGACGCGGAAATCGGAGATCTCGCGCGCGCGTGCTTCGCTTTCCACGACGTGGAATTCGTCACCCGCCAGCGGCGTGCCGGCAAGGCCGAGGACCTCGACCGGGAAGGCCGGGCCCGCGCTCTCGACCTGCTGTGCGTGGTCGTCGACGAGACGACGCACGCGACCCCAGACCGCGCCGGCGACGATGACGTCGCCGACCTTGAGGGTGCCGCGCTGGACCAGCACCGTGGCGACCGAACCGCGGCCCGGATCGAGCTTGGCTTCGATCACGACACCGTCGGCGGCACGCCCGGGATTGGCCTTGAGTTCGAGCACTTCGGCCTGCAGCAGGATGGCTTCCTCGAGCTTGTCGAGGTTCATCCGCTTGGTCGCCGAAACCTCGATCGACTGGACGTCGCCGCCAAGCGCTTCGACCTGGATCTCCTCGCGCAGCAGTTCGTTCTGCACGCGGCTCGCGTCGGCGCCCGGCTTGTCCATCTTGTTGATGGCCACGATGATCGGCACGCCCGCCGCCTTGGCGTG
>CAIYWM010000245.1 GCA_903929895.1 uncultured Alphaproteobacteria bacterium | reverse complement strand
CGGATTCTTTTCCAAACGGCCCGTTCCGGATCATCGTGCCGTTCGGACCGGGATCGGCCACCGACCAGAGCGCACGCAACGTGGCCGAAGGGCTGAACAAGGCCTTCGGCGTTCCGGCCGTCGTCGAAAACAAGCCCGGCGCCAGCGGGGCGATCGCAGCCGAAGTCGCCGCCAAGGCGAAGCCGGACGGCCAGACCATCTTCGTCTGCTCCAACACCGCGGCGGCCTCGAACGTCGCGCTGTTCAAGTCCCTGCCCTACGACCCGCTGAAGGATTTCGAGCCGGTCACGATCATCGGCCGTGCGCCGGTGTTCATGATCGTCAACCCGAAGGTCGCAGCGCAGACGGCGCAGGAGTTCGTAGCCCTGTGCAAGCGCCAGCCCGGCCGGATCAATTTCGGTTCCGGCAGCGCCTCGACCCGCATCTCGGGCGAACTGCTCAAGGCCAAGGCCGGCATCGACATGCTGCACGTGCCCTACAAGAGCACGCCGGCGGCGCTGCAGGACACGATGGCCGGGCATGTCCAGATGTGCTTCGCCGATCCGGTGACCAGCCTGCCCCAGGTGAAGGCGGGTACCGTTCGGTGCCTCGGCGTCGGCAGCCGCGGCCGCTACAAGCTCACGCCCGACATTCCCACCCTCATCGAACAGGGCATCCCCGATTTCGAGCTGATGACCTGGACCGGCATCCTGATGCCGCGCGGCGTGCCGCAGCCGGTCATGGAGAAGCTGCGCGAGGCCATACTCAAGGCCATCACCGATCCCGCCTATGTCGAGCGCCAGGCCCAGGGCGGCTCCGAGATCGCGCCCTGCCCCCCCGGCGAAATGCGCCGGATCATGGTCGCCGAGATCGAGCTCTACCGCGAGATGATGAAGGTCGCCGGCATCGAGCCGGAGTGACATTGCCGCCGAGCTGGCGAGGAAGGTCTCAGCGGTGGCTGCTTCCGGACTCTTACGGGATCAGCGCCGAGGCGTCGCACCTCGGTTGCTGGCCTTCGCGGCGGAGCCTCTGCATAATTCGGCGATGCAGCATTCCGAATCGTCTCCTTCGCCCGTCGACATTGCCATCGTCGGGGGCGGCGCCAGCGGCGTGCTGCTCGCCGCGCAGCTCGTCCGCAAGGCCTGCCTGCGCGTCGCCCTGATCGAGCGCGACGCCCATCCAGGGCTGGGAGTCGCCTATTCGACGCACTGCCTCGGTCACCTCCTCAATGTGCGCGCCAGCGACATGACGGCCCTGGCCGACGAGCCCGACCACTTCGTGCAATGGCTTGCGCGCGACGCACGCGGCTTCGGACCAACCGATTTCGTTCCCCGCGCCATCTACGGCCAGTACCTTCAGGACCTGCTGGCCGATGCCGTCCGGCGCGCCGACGGCCGCCTCCAGCTGATCAGGGGCGACGTCGTCGCCATCCGCCACGAGAAGGACGGTGTCGAAGTCGACATCGAGGGCCACGCCCCGCTGCGAGCCCGCAAGGCTGTCCTGGCAACCGGGCATCGCCCACCCTCGAAGGACTCCGGCGCCTATCATGGCAATCCCTGGCGCGACGAGGCCATCGCCGGCCTCGCACCGGATGCGTCGATCCTGCTGATCGGCACCAGCCTGACGATGATCGACGTGCTGATCTCGTTGCTGGAGCACGGGCACAAGGGCCCGATCGTCGCCCTGTCGCGGCGCGGGCTGGTGCCGCATCACCATCCGCCGGCGCCGATCCCCACGCCCGATGCCGACACGAGCGATCTCTTCACCGGCAGCCTGTCGCAACGCACCGCGCGGTTCCGCGCCAAGCTGCGGGCCGGCCTGGGCTGGCCGGGCCTCATGCAGCTCCTGCGGCCGCACAACAACGAACTCTGGCATGGGCTCGACCTGGACCAGCGCCGACGCTTCCTGCGTCACCTGCGCCCGTGGTGGGACATCCATCGCCATCGCGTCGCGCCGCACATCGGCGAAGTGATCGATGCCGCCCGGGCACGCGGTCAGCTCTCGATCGTCTCGGGGCGAATCGAGATCGGCCGCACGACGGATGACAAGGTCGAGGTCATCA
Organism: uncultured Alphaproteobacteria bacterium; assembly: GCA_903929895.1. Lineage (GTDB taxonomy): Bacteria > Pseudomonadota > Alphaproteobacteria > Reyranellales > Reyranellaceae > Reyranella. Next base: position 4,704 of record CAIYWM010000245.1, on the reverse strand, counting down.
TCGTTCGCCGTGGCTCGACTGAACGGGAACAGCGCAGCTTCGACCGCGTCGTCGACTGCCGCGGCCCGCGCAACGAGGTCGATGTTCACGTGCCGCTGCACGCGCAGTTGGTGAGGGACGGAAAGCTGCGATCCGATGCGCTCAAACAGGGGCTCGACGTCGCGGCCGACGAGGCGCTGATCGGACGGGACGGCGCGCCGTCGGACCGCCTCTTCGTCCTCGGCCCTCCGACCCGCGGCCGCTACACCGAGATCGTGGCGATCCCCGATATCCGCCTGCAGGCGGCGGACGTCGCCAATGGGCTAATTGCTGCCCTGCAAGAGCCGTCTGGCCTTGCCGGTAGCCCCGCCGCATAATTCCAGAATGGGACGCCGACCCGCCAAAGCAGCGGCCAAGCCGGCCGAGAAGACCTCCTTGCACCTCCGGATCGATTTCGGCGGCGAACGCTCGATCGGCCCCGGCAAGGTCCGGCTACTCGAGCTGATCAACGAGACCGGATCGATCTCCGCCGCGGGTCGTGCCCTCGCAATGTCCTACCGCCAAGCCTGGCTGCTGGTCGACGAATTGAACCAGATGTTCCGCGAGCCCGTGGTGACCGCCCAGACCGGCGGCGGCGGCGGCGGCGGCACGTCGGTCACGGAAACCGGCAACGACATCGTGCGCCTCTATCGCGAAATGGAGCGGCGGGCCTACGGGGCCTCGTCGCCGGAAATCCGCTCACTGGCCCGCCTGCTCACCCCTCCGGATGGCAAGCTTCATTAACCCGCGCTGAAGCCGATCTGAACCGCCGGGAGTCTGGAACGGCGGCCAAGCAGCAATGGCTACTTCAACACAGTGAAGCCCTGCTTCTCGAAGAACGGCGTGGCCGCCGGAGTCTTCAGGAAGTCGACGAAGGCCTGCGCATCCGGATTGGTGGAGGTCGAGAGCAGCGCCAGCGGGTAGATGATGGCCGGGTGCGAGTCGATGGGGAAAGCGCCGACGATGCGGACGGCCGGATCGGAAGCGGCATCGGTCTTGTAGCCGATGCCGAGCGGCGCCTCGCCGCGCGAGACCAGAGTCAGCGCCATGCGGACGTTCTCGGCCTGCGCCACCCGGTCGGAAACCGACGGCCAAACGCCAAGGAATTCCAGCGCCGCCTTGCCATACTTGCCGGCCGGCACCGCGTCGACGTTGGCCATGGCGAGGCGGCCGTCATTGCCGAGCGCGCCACGCAGGCTGAAGCCCTTGTCGATCTTGAGGTCGATCCTGGAGTCCTTGCTGGCGATCAGGACGATCTGGTTGCCGAGATAGTCCGAGCGGCTGGCCGGCTTGATGAGCTTGCGCTCCGTGACATACTCCATCCATGGCACATCGGCCGAGATGAAGATGTCTGCCGGAATGCCGCCCTCGATCTGCTTGGCCAACGCCGAGCTGGCAGCATAGGAAATCCTGGTGGTCTTGCCCGTCTGCCTGGTCCAGGCGGCAGACGCCTCGTCCAGCGCGTTCTTGAGGCTGGCGGCGGCGAGGATGACGACGTCCTTGCCTTGCGCGGCGGCCTGCTGCGCGAGCACACACGCTGAAAGAACGAAGGCGGCCGCGGCGATGCCGCAGGTGAAGAACCGACGACGACCCAGCATGGCACTCTCCTGTCACGAGATCAGAGCGATATATCCATTTGGATATATCGACAATCAGCCCGGTGCGCCACCTGCCCAACCTCCAATACGGTTTGAAACCTCGGAGGAAGCATGGATCGCAACTGCCATGGCTCCCTGGCGACTAGAGCGGCCCGGTGCCGCCGTGCGGCGGCCGATGGGGCCGCGTCAGGCGGCGTAGCGGCTTTCGCTGAGCGCCGGCCACAGCTCGTCCTTGCCGGCCCTGGCGAAGGACTCGCCGATCTTCTCGCCCCAGAAGCTCTCACTGCCGAAGTCGCGGCGCCACACCCAGAGCCTGCGCGTGTAGTGATGCAGGATGTGCTCGTGCGTGAAGCCCATCGCACCCATCGACTGGTGCGAGAGGGCGGCGATCCGGTGCGCGAAGTCGGAGCACTGGGTCTTGGCAGCGGCGATCGAGAAGCTGCCCCCCTTCTCCAGCCCGCCCTCGTCGGCGTCGCGCGAGGCGGATTCTGCCGAGGCGATGGTTGCGGCCACGCAGCTCGCCAGCTCGGCCAGCATGTGCTGGATCGCCTGGAACGTCGAGATCGGCCGGCCGAACTGGACGCGCTGCTTGCAGTACTCGGTCGCCGTCACCAGCACCTTGTCGGCGGCACCCGCCATCTGCATCGTGCGGGCGAGAGCGGCGAGCTCGAGCGCACGATCAGCGCTGATCGGTGAGGCCGCGGAGAATTCCGGCGTCGCGCCGTCGAACGTCACGGTGCCGTAGGGTTCACCGGCGTGGCTCGGCGTGTCCTCGATCGCGACCGCATCGCGCGGCACGACGACCAGCGTCGACTTGCCACCCGCTGTGACGATCGAGACGAAGCGCTCGGCAACACCCGCGAAGGGTACGCGCGCGACCTTGCCGGAGACGCGATTGCCCTGGAGCGACAACTCGCCCAGCGCTACCGTCGACGGGCCACTGGCGGGCTTGCCGCCCGCGGCGGCGACCAGCAGGTTGGCCAGCGCGGTCTCGGCGACCGGCACGGGCACGGCGTGCTCGCCGGCCACGCGCAGCATCGCCATCAGATCGGCAAGCGTTCCGCCCACGCCGTCCTGTTCCTCAGGCACGGCGATCAGCGGCAGGCCCATCTCCTCGATCTCCTTCCAGAGATCGGCGGGCCACACGCCCTTCTCGACACCGTTCACGACGTCCTTGCCGGCGCGCTCGGCGAAGAAGCGGGTGGCCGTCTCCAGCAGCATGTCACGGGTTTCGCGGTCCATGATCGTCCTCCTTCAGCGCAGACCGAGGCCGCGGGCAACGATGCCGCGCAGGACCTGGGTGGTGCCGCCCTGGATGGTGTAGCTCGGCGCCATCATCGAAGCGTATTGCGCGACGTCGAGGAAGTCGGCGAGATCGTCCTCGGTCGTGGCATCGGATTCGGCCAGGGTGCGCGCGATCTCCGGCAGGTCCTGCTGATAGATCGTGCCGAGATCCTTCACCAGCGACGCCTCGATGGCAGGCGACTTGCCGCCCTGCATCATGCCGGCGACGGCGGTCGACATCTGGCGCAGGGTCCACAGCCGCGCGATCAGGCGGCCCAGGATGGCACTGGCGCGCTTGGCCGGCTGGCGGCCGAGCACCCGTACCAGTTCGCGCAGCACGTAGACGTTCTGCATGAAGCGTTCGGGACCCGAGCGCTCGAAGGCCAGCTCGCTCGTGACCTGCAGCCAGCCGTCGCCCTCGTTGCCGATCAGGCAATCCTCGGGGATGAAGGCGTCGGAGAAGGTCACCTCGTTCCAGTCGTGCCGGCCGGCGAGGTTGATGATCGGGCGAATCGTGACGCCCGGGGTCTTGAGGTCGACCAGGAGCTGGCTCAGCCCCTTGTGGCGGTCGCCATGCTGCCCCGAGGTGCGCACCAGCGTGATGCAGTAGTGGTTGCGATGCGCGCCGGAGGTCCAGACCTTGGTGCCGTTGACGCGGAAGCCGCCCGGCACCGGCTCGGCGCGGGTGCGCACGGAGGCCAGATCGGAGCCGGAATCGGGCTCGCTCATGCCGATGCTGAAGTAACATTCGCCGCGCACGATGCGCGGCAGGATGGCCTGGCGCTGCTGTTCCGTGCCGAACTTGAGCAGCAGCGGCCCCGACTGGCGGTCGGCGACCCAGTGCGAGCCGGCCGGCGCGCTGTTGCCAAGAAGCTCCTCGGTCACGACCAGGCGGTCGAGGAAGGAGCGCTCGGCGCCGCCGTACTGCTTGGGCCAGGTAATGCCGAGCCAGCCCTTGGCGCCCAGCGCCCGGCTGAACTCGGGCGACGGCGTGTTCCAGCTCGCGAAGCGATCCTCGGACTGGATCTTGGGCAGCGTCTCCTTGAGAAACGCGCGAACCTCCCCGCGCAGGGCCTCGGCCTCGGCGGGCAGGTGGAATGGCGGGAATTCGAGCTTGGGAATGGACATCATCATCTCGACGGTTGGATGCCTCATCTCTGTCGGCTAATCCTGTGCCGCGCAACCCGGGAGTTTCGAGGGTCGAATGCCCCGCCGTCCACCACGCCTGCCACCGCTCTTGGCGGAATTCGACGATGACGAACGCGACGCCGTCCTGGCCACGAATCGCGCCTTCTACAAAGCCTTCAACGATCGCGACGCCGCTGCCATGGACCAGATCTGGGCCCCTACCGGCTCGGTCATCTGCCTGCATCCGGGCCAGGCAGCCCTCCTCGATCGTGCGGAGATCATGGCGAGCTGGCGCGCCATCATGAAGCACCCCGAAGCACCGCGCGTACGCTGCACGGAGGAATGGGTCGTCGGACGGCCGGGGCTTGCCCTCGTCATCTGCCGCGAGATCTTGCCCAATGGCCAGCTCATGGCGAGCAACCTCTATGCGCGCCTGGCCGACGGCTGGCACATGGCGAGCCATCATTCCGGCCCGGTCCCGCCGGTCCCAACCGAGCGCGCGACACAAGCGCACTCGCCGGTTCCGGCGCGGGACCGGCGCAGGCTGCACTAGCGAGAGATTGGCCCCCCGGCACGCAGCAGCGGCTTCAGCCGGCTGTAGGGGATGTCGACCGTATAGGGCCCGGCCGAGTAAGGACCGACTTCGTACTGGTTGAAATAAATCTGCAGATTGTCG
>CAIYWM010000244.1 GCA_903929895.1 uncultured Alphaproteobacteria bacterium | reverse complement strand
TTTTCGACGCTGGCAAACCTCGCGATCGCCATCTTCCTCGTGCGGGCGGCCGACGCGGACTCGCCCGGCGTCTACCTGCTGGGCAACTGGCCGGCGCCGTTCGGCATCGTTCTGGTGCTCGATCGCCTGTCGGCGATGATGATCCTGCTGACGGCCGTCCTCGCGACGGCGTCGCTGATCTTCTCGATGGCGCGCTGGCATACGGTCGGTCACCATTTCCATACGCTGTTCCTGTTCCTGATCATGGGCGTGAACGGCGCCTTCCTCACCGGCGACCTGTTCAACCTGTTCGTCTTCTTCGAGGTGATGCTGGCCTCCTCCTACGGCCTGCTGCTGCACGGATCGGGCCCCCGGCGCGTGCAGGCGAGCCTGCACTACGTCGTCGTCAACCTGACCGCCGCGTTCTTCTTCCTGGTGGGCGTCGCCCTGATCTACGGCGTCACCGGAACGCTGAACATGGCCGATCTTGCCACGCGCATTCCCTCACTTGCCGGCGAGAACCGGATCCTGCTCGAAGTAGGTGCGGCAATCCTTGCCATGGCCTTCCTCGTGAAGGCGGCGATGTGGCCGGTGGGCTTCTGGCTGCTCAGCGCCTATCCGGCGGCAGCGCCCCCCGTCGCCGCGATTTTTGCCATCCTCAGCAAGGTCGGCCTCTATGTCCTGCTGCGCGGGCGGCCGCTGCTTTTCGGAAGCGAGGCCGGTGAGGCCGCGGGCTATGGCACCACGCTGCTGTTCGCGGGTGGCCTGGCGACGATCGCCTTCGGCATTCTGGGCGTGCTCGCCTCACAGGCCATGACACGCATCGCGAGCTTCAGCCTGATGATCTCCTCGGGAACGGTATTGGCCGCCATCGGCCTGTCGGACGCGCAGGTCACCGGGGGCGCACTCTTCTATCTCGTCAGCTCGACCCTCACGATCAGCGCCTTCTTCCTCCTGATCGAGCTGATCGAGCGCGGCCAGAATCCCGGCGCCGACCTTATCGCCGTCACGGCGGAAGCCATGGGCGCCGCGCCCGACGAGGAAGATGCCACGAGCGAGGGTGGCATGGGCTTCCCGGGCACGATGGCCATCCTCGGTGCCTGCTTCGTGGCCTGCGCGCTGCTGCTGATCGGGCTGCCGCCGCTGTCGGGGTTCGTGGCCAAGCTGGCCCTGCTGGCGGCTCTCTTCGCGCCGGCCGGCGAGGGAGCGACGGCCGGCATCTCGGCCGCAAGCTGGGCCTTCATCGTGCTGCTGCTCCTGTCCGGTGTCGCGACCCTGATGACCTTGTCGCGCGTCGGCATCCGCGCCTTCTGGGCGCCGGTCGATGCGGTCGCTCCCCGGGTCCTCGCGGTCGAAGTGGCCCCTGTCGCAGCCCTTTTGCTGCTCACGCTCATCCTCGCCGTGAAGGGCGGAACGGTGATGCGCTACATGGAGGAGACCGCGCGCTCCGTGCTGACACCCTCTTCCTACATCGAGGATGTTCTGTCGGCGCCGCGCATTCCGCCGGCGAAGGCCGGCCTCCAATGAGCCGCCTCCTGCCCTATCCGTTGCTGGCCGTGTCGCTGCTGGCGATGTGGCTGCTGCTAAACGGCCTGTCGCTGGGACATCTCGTGCTGGGCAGCGTAATCGGCGTCGCCGCGTCCAACGTGACCGCCGCGCTGCAGCCCCCGAGATCGCGGATCAGGCGCTGGCACCTCATTCCCAAGCTGGTAGCGATCGTCCTGATCGACATCTGGCGCTCGAACGTCGCCGTGGCTCGGCTGATCCTGTTCCCCGGCCATCACCGGCGCGTGTCGGGCTTCGTCGTCGTGCCGCTGGAACTGCGCGAGCCGGCGGCGCTGGCGATCCTCGCCTGCATCCTGACCTGCACCCCGGGCACTGCCTGGGTCGAGTACGATTCGACCGCCAACAAACTCCTGATTCACGTCTTCGACCTGGTCGACGAGGCGCACTGGATCGACCTGATCAAGAACCGCTACGAACGGCTGCTGCTGGAGATATTGGCAT
>CAIYWM010000243.1 GCA_903929895.1 uncultured Alphaproteobacteria bacterium | reverse complement strand
TCGAGTCCCTCCGCTCCTGCCATTATTTGAAGAACGGCGATCATGACAAAGAATCCGCTCGAGTTCGTCCGCGAAGTCAGGGCCGAGGTGGCGAGAGTCACCTGGCCGACTCGGCGTGAAACCATGATCACCACCAGCATGGTGTTCATCTTCGTCGTCATCGCGGCGCTGTTTTTCCTCGTGGCCGACAAGGTCATTGGCTTCGTCGTGAAGCTTCTGCTCGGAGTTTCCTGACATGGCTCATCGCTGGTACGTCGTCCACGCCTACTCGGGCTTCGAGAACAAGGTTGCCCAGTCGATCCGCGAACAGGCCGGAAAGAAGGGCCTGGACGACGAGATCACCGAGGTCATCGTGCCGACCGAGGAAGTTGTCGAGGTCCGTCGCGGCAGCAAGGTGAACACCGAGCGCAAGTTCTTCCCGGGCTACGTGCTCGTGAAGATGGACCTCACGGACGATTCCTGGCACCTGGTCAAGAACACGGCCAAGGTCACGGGCTTCCTGGGCGGAGGCGGTCGCGGCAAACCGGTGCCGATCTCCGAGGCGGAGGCCAACCGTATCCTGAAGCAGGTCCAGGAGGGTGTGGAGCGTCCCAAGCCCGCCGTCAGCTTCGAGATCGGCGAGCAGGTCAAGGTGGCCGACGGCCCCTTCGCCTCGTTCAACGGCACTGTCGAGGATGTCGACGAGGAACGGGCCCGCGTGAAGGTCGCCGTTTCGATCTTCGGCCGGTCGACTCCGGTCGAACTCGACTACGCGCAGGTGGAAAAGATCTGATTCGTTCCCATATCGAGGGACAAAATCAGGGTTGTGGCGGGCGGTCTTATTTGGTAGATCGCGCGCCCTTGAGCGGGCTGGCCGTGTGCCAGCCTTTTCTCATGAGGTGGGTTGAGGCCGAAAATCCTTCCGGATCAAGGGCTTGACCATAGTTTGGTGCGGGAGGCCTGCCATGGCCGGACCGCGCCGCCCACAGGAAAGGGGCATGCATGGCTAAAAAGATCCAAGCCTACGTCAAGCTGCAAGTGCCGGCTGGCAAGGCCAATCCGTCTCCGCCGATCGGGCCTGCGCTCGGTCAGCAGGGCGTCAACATCATGGAATTCTGCAAGCAGTTCAACGCCAAGACGCAGAAGATGGAACCGGGCATGCCGATCCCGGTGGTCATCACCGTGTTCCAGGACCGCAGCTTCACGTTCGTCACCAAGACGCCTCCGGTGACGTACTTCCTGAAGAAGGCAGCCGGCATCGAGTCGGGCGCCAAGACGGTCGGCACGCAGATCGTTGGCAAGGTCACGACCAAGCAGGTCCGCGAGATCGCCGAGCAGAAGATGCCCGATCTCAACTGCGACAGCGTCGACTCGGCGATGGCCCAGGTGGTGGGCTCCGCCCGCTCGATGGGTCTCCAGGTGGTGGAGTAGGACCATGGCCAAGGGCAAGCGTTACAAGGCGGTGTCGGCCACGGTCGACCGCGAGAAGATGTACCCGCTCGATGAGGCGGTGAAGATCGTCAAGGCCAACGCCAAGGCGAAGTTCGACGAGACCATCGAGGTCGCGATGAACCTCGGCATCGATCCGCGTCACGCCGACCAGGCGGTGCGCGGCATGATCGAGCTGCCGAACGGCACCGGCAAGTCGGTGCGCGTCGCCGTGTTCGCGCGCGGCCCGAAGGCCGACGAGGCCAAGGCGGCCGGTGCGGACCTGGTCGGCGCCGAGGACCTCGCCGAGAAGATCAATGCCGGCGAGATGAACTTCGAGCGCTGCATCGCCACGCCGGACATGATGGGCATTGTAGGCCGTCTCGGTAAGGTGCTGGGCCCGCGCGGCCTGATGCCGAACCCGAAGCTCGGCACGGTGACGCAGGACGTCGCCGCCGCGGTGAAGGCCGCCAAGGCCGGCTCGATCGAGTTCCGCGCCGAGAAGGCTGGCATCATTCATGCTGGCGTCGGCAAGGCCTCGTTCAGCGAGGAGGCGATCACCGCCAACGTCAAGGCGCTGGTCGCGGCCATCAACCGGGCCAAGCCGAGCGGCGCCAAGGGCACCTTCATCAAGAAGGTGTCGCTGAGTTCGACGATGGGTCCGGGCATCAAGCTCGACCCGGCGACCGCGCTCACCTGAGGCGCGGACGCCAGAGTTTTAAGAGATTCCGCCGCGGGCCCAGGCCAGCGGCGGACGGAGCGAAGAGACCGATTGGTCTCCCGCTCCACCTGTCCGAGACCACCGGTACTTTGCCTTTCGGGGCCGAGTGTAAAGGGGAAACCCGCCAGTGCAGACGGGGGCAAGGGAATCGACGCTGCATCTCTCGATGCGCGCACGCGCCCGAACTTCCGGGGCAGGCGAACCGGACCGCAAGGTCTCCGTGTCGCGCTAACCCGCTAACGGAGGCTGCGCAGTCTGTAACGCAGCCGGTCCGATCCGGATCTTCCGGAGCGGACCTTTGTTGGAGAAAGCCGTGAATCGTTCGGAAAAGGCCGAAGCGATCGTCGAGCTGAACCAGATCTTCAAGGACGCCAACCTGATGGTGATTACTCGCCAGTCTGGTTTGACCGTCCAGGAAGTGACGGACCTGCGTCGCAAGATCAGGGCAGCCGGCGCGAGCTACAAGGTCACGAAGAATCGGCTCACGCTGCGTGCCCTCGAGGGCACGCCCTTTACGGCGCTCGGC
>CAIYWM010000242.1 GCA_903929895.1 uncultured Alphaproteobacteria bacterium | reverse complement strand
CCTGCTGGTCGTCACCGCGCCGCTCGGGCTCGGACTGATGGAGTTCGGCAAGTTCCTGCTGGCGCCGTTCGGCAACGAGTTGGTGAGCAAGGCCAGCCTCAACGTGAAGCAGAACCCCGTGTGGGAAGCCTATTCGACGATCGTGATGATCCTCTACCTGCCGTTCGGCGTGCTGTTCGTGATCCTGAACGCGATCCAGGTGTTCGCGCTGTGCTTCTCGATCGTCGGCATCCCGGTCGCGCTGGTGATCGCAAAGTCGCTGGGCACCGTGCTCAATCCGGTGAACAAGGTGTGCGTACCTTCGGAAGTGGCCGAAGAGATGGCGCGCCGTAACGCTCGCGCCGAGATGGACCGGCGCCGCGGCTGAGCTGCGGTGGCGGACGGCGCGGCTCAGCCCCCGAAGGCGGCGCCCAAGGTGCCGATCAGGCCACCCAACACCAAGAGATAGCCGAAGGTCGCGAGAAGAAGTTGGCGAGAGCTGTCGTCCATGTCGGTATCCCGTACCCGTTCACTGGTTGGAGTGACCTGCGGGGAAGCGAACGACGACGAGGCGCGAACAGTTCCGACCACGGGCACCCTGACGGACGATCGCACAGAGGCGTGTCCTGACAACCACACTCGCGGGCCCGCCTATCCTGAACCCCAGGCGAATGCGCCCGCCCTCAATGCGCGGTGCCTGCGCATTGAGCCGCTTAATCCACTCATCCTATTCGACGGGGCGGACCTTCCGGGGAGGCATGGACTGCGCGATTTTGAACTCCTTACGGAGTTCGGGGATCGTCAGCATTCCCGGGCGCAGCAGCAGGCGCGCGACGCCGGAATTGCGACGGTTTTCCTCGGGCCAGATCGCGCGGCGCGCCAGCGCCCGGGAGTCATCGTACTTTCCCGCACGGAGCGCGATGATCGACGCCGCCAGGCAGCGCTGCTCCCATTCGCCGAACGCGCCGACGCCGATCTCGAGCGCGTCGAGAATCCGGGTGATGGCGTCGATGGCCATCGTCTTCTTGTCTTCGGAAGCCAGCCCTTCGGACGAGAGGGCGAGCGATTTGCGGAGGGTTTCGATATCGGACATCGGCGTTTCCTAACCCATATGGCGCGGCTGCGCATGAGGTGTGATGTCTCGTCCGTCACCAGCGGTCTCGCGCCGGCCTGCGAAAAGACGAGTGCCGCCGTTCACGATCTCGCCTTCCGGCCGAGTTCACGGGCCAGACCGACGAATTCCTTGAGGGCGGCGGAGGGATTGCGCCGGCCGGGATAATAGAGGCAGAGGTCGGCGATCGGCGGTGTCCAGTCGTCGAGCACGCGCACGAGGCGGCCGGCGGCGATGTCGTCGCGCACATCCTGCTCCAGAAAGAAGCCGATGCCCACCCCCTGCAGCACCGCCACGCGCGCCAGGCTGGCTTCGTCCAGGGTGATCGGCCCGTTCACGTCGACCAGGACCGTTTCCCCGCGCTTCTCGAAATGCCACCGGAACAGCGCACCGTTGGGCAGGCGGGTGCGGATGCAGCGATGCCGGCCGAGATCCATCGGCGCGCGCGGTGTGCCGTGCTGGCTGAAATAGGCCGGGGACGCCACGACGGCATGGCGCTGCGGCCGGCCGAGCGGGACGGCGATCATATCGGCGGGCACCAGGTCCGCGCGGCGCACCCCCAGGTCGAAGCCGTCGGCCACGATGTCGACCAGCCTTCCCTCGGTCACGAGGTCGACATGCACTGCGGGATGGCGGCGCAGGAACTCCAGGACCAGCGGCGCAATGATCTCCCGCGCGCCTGATGCGAAGCCGTTGATGCGCAGCGTTCCCGAAGGCGTCGCCTGCTGCGCGCGGACCCTCTCCATCGCGCCGTGAAGATCGCGCAGGGCCGGGCCCGCCTGCTCGACGAAGGCGCGGCCGGCGTCGGTGAGCGAAACGCTGCGCGTCGTCCTGTTGAACAGGCGCACACCCACGCTCGTCTCGAGCTTCGCCACGGCATTGCTCAACGCCGTCGTCGACAGGCCGAGCGCCCGGGCCGCGGCGCGGAACGAACCCTCCCGGGCGACGGCGAGGGCGGCGTCGAACTCGCCCAGCCCAACCCCGTTCACTGTTCTTTGTCCCGGCTTTCGCGACGGCTCATCCCTCTTTGTCCCACTTATCGGGATTGCCGTACAGGCCTACATCGCGCGGGACAGTCACACGCTGAAGGAAACGATCATGAACCTGCCAGCCCCGGTCAAGACCTTCTTCGACGCCGACAAAGGCGCGCCCGATAAGGCTCCCCTCGATGCCTTCGCGCCGGACGCCATCGTCGAGGACGAAGGCCGCACACACGCCGGTCACACAGCCATCGGTGTGTGGTGGCGCGCGGCCAAGGCGCAGTACCGCCACACGGCCGAGCCGTGCGAGATCCGCGAGGAGCAGGATCGCACCCTCGTCCGCGCCAAGGTCACCGGACAGTTTCCCGGCAGCCCGGCCCTCCTCACCTTCGCCTTCCGGCTCGTGGACGGGCGCATCACGGCCTTGAGGATCGGCGCATAAGCGGCTTCCTCCAGCTCAAGGGCAAGCGGGCGTTGTTCACGTCGGGCACGCGCGGCACCGGCGCACTCGCGACCGTCGTCAATCCTTGAGTCCATGTTCATCGCCGCCGATCTCACGACCGCGCAGGGCTGCGCCTCGCCGCGGCCGCGCAGGAACACCTGGGCGAGATCGGCATGATCGTCCACATGCTGGGCGGCTCGAGCACGCCAGAAACTGATTTCTGCCCTCGGGCTGCTGCTCGTTTTCGGCAGCGCCGCCCAAGCCGACTGCTGTGACGAGTGAAGACCTGCCCTTGAATTGCCGCGCGGCATCGTTAGATTTTCGCTGACATGTCCTTCCGCCGCTTCCTCGCGCCGCTGCTCGGCACTGTGATCCTTGCGATCACGGCGTTCTTCGGCGCGGGCGCGGCAAATGCGCATCCTGGCCACGCCCATGCCCACGGGCCCGCCGGCGGTGCTGCCGCTCCGGTACAGATCTCGCCTGTCGTCAAAGAGGCCGCCGTTCCGGCGCCGTCCGTGGCGATGGGCGTTGAGGCGGTCCTCGAGGCTGACGCGGCGACGCCGATGAGCTTCGACGTCGCCGTGGACGACAGGCCCGGGGGCGATCTGCCCGGCACCGGCTGCGTTGGCATGTGCTGCGACAATACCCACTGCGGCGGGTGCGTGAAGATCTCATTCGGCAAGGCCTCGCTGACGGCGCCGCTGCTCGGCGCCTGGTTGCCGGCCTCCGCCGAGGCCCGCAGGCTCACCGGCCGTCTGGCCGAAGGTCCGAAAAAGCCCCCCAGAACCTTCATCTGATCTGCCTGCGCGCGCTCCTGCGCGCCGGATCACGATGAAGGATTGCTTTCATGTCTGTACGTTCTGCCGCCGCGCTCGCGGTGGCCCTCTCGTTCGGCATCTCACCTGCCGGCGCGCATGAGGGGCATGACCATGGCGCCGCCCCGACCGTCGCTTCCGTCGCTGCTGCTCCTGCGGGCGCGCGCGCAGAAGTCGTCGGCACGGCGTTCGAACTCGTGGCCGTCGCCGAGGGCGCCAGCGTTACCCTCTATCTCGACGCGTTTGCCACCAACGAACCGCTGGCTGGCGCCGACATCACGGTGGAAACGCCCAACGGCCCGGTGAAGGCCACGGAAGACGGCGACCGCTACCGCCTGGATGCGCCTTTCCTGGCCAAGCCCGGCCGGTTCGACCTGATCGCCACGGTCGCCGTCGGCGCCGACCTCGAGATCCTGCCGCTGACGCTGGTGACGATGCCCACCGCCGCGCCGGCGCGGGCCGGTGGTGCAACCGCTTCGGCCTGGCTCGCCTCGTGGTGGCCCCCCCTGCAGGGCTGGGCGCTCTGGAGCCTCGTCCTGCTCGTCGGGGTCGGCGCGGGACTCCTGATCGGCATTGCCGCGGGCCGGCGCGGCAGGCGGGCTGCCGCACTCCTGCTCGTGCTGCCGCTGGCCGTCGCCTGGAGCGAGCCTGCCGACGCACATACGGGTCATGATCACGGCGACGGGCAAACCGCGGCGATACCACCCGCCGGCGAACGGGCGCAGCGGCTGGCCGACGGCACGCTCCACGTGCCCAAGGCGGTGCAGCGGATCTTCGGCGTACGCACCGTGCTCACCGCCCAGGCCACCTTCCACCGCTCGATGGAACTGCCCGGTCGAGTGATCCCCGATCCAAACGCCAGCGGCGTCGTGCAGGCGTCGGTGGGAGGCCGGCTGTCGGCGCCACCGAACGGCTTCCCGCGCCTCGGCGCCGAGGTGGCGAAGGGCGACGTGCTGGCTTACGTCGCGCCGCCGATCCAGCAGATCGACGTCTCCGACATGCGACAGCGCCAGGGCGAGCTCGACCAGCAGATCAGCATCGCCGAGACGCGCCTTGCGCGTTACGCGCGGCTGGTGTCCAGCGGCGCGGTGGCGCGGCAGATGTACGAGGAGACTCAGCTCGAGCTGCAGGGCCTCAAGGATCGCCGCACCGCCCTCGACTTCAGCCGCCGCCAGCCGGAGGCGCTGGTCGCACCGGTCGACGGCATCGTGGCCGATGCCACGCCGGTCGCCGGCCAGATGGCGCAGCCCAACGCCGTCATCTTCCACATCGTCGACCCGACGCGGCTCTGGGTGGAGGCGCTGAGCTTCGCCGCGATCAACCCGGTGAGCGCCAGCGCCACGACGGCTGCCGGGCTGAACCTCAAACTGGCCTTCCGCGGCTCTGGCTTTGCCGACCGCAGCCAGTCGATCCCGGTCCACTTCGCCATCGAGGGCGACACGAACGGGTTGCGGGCGGGCCAGTTCGTGACGGTGCAGGTCGCGACCGACGATCGGCGCGACGGCGTCGCGGTGCCGCGCAGCGCCGTCGTGCGCACCGCCAACGGCCAGGATTTTGTGTTCGAGCACACCGCACCGGAGCGTTTCGTGCCGCGCGCGGTGCGAGTCGAGCCGCTGGACGGCGGGCGTGTGCTGATCGTCTCCGGCGCGGGCGCCGGACAGCGGATCGTGACGCAGGGTACCGACCTGCTCGACCACGTGCGCTAGGGGCCCGCCATGTTCACGTTCCTCGTCACCCATTCGGTCGCCAATCGGCTCCTCGTGCTGGCGCTCGCCGGCGCATTGGTGGTGCTCGGCCTCTACATGGTGCCGCGTCTGCCGGTCGACGTGTTCCCCGACCTCAACCGTCCCACGGTGACGATCATGACCGAGGCCGAGGGGCTGGCGCCCCCCGAGGTCGAGGTGCTGGTGAGCTTCCCGATCGAGACGCAGATGAATGGCGTACCTGGCGTCACGCGCGTGCGGTCGGTGTCGGGCGTCGGCCTGTCGATCGTCTATGTCGAGTTCGACTGGAAGACCGACATCTACCGCAACCGCCAGCTGGTGGCCGAGCGGCTGGCCTCGGTGCGCGACCAGCTGCCGGCCGGGACCGCGCCGCAGATGGGACCGGTCAGCTCGATCATGGGGCAGATCCTCATGCTGGCGATGACCAGCGACACGCTCTCGCCGATGGAGCTGCGCGAGGTCGCCGACTTCACCGTACGGCCGCGACTCCTGTCCAGTCCCGGCGTGGCGCAGGTGATCCCGATGGGCGGCGAGGTGCGGCAGTTCCGCGTCGCGCCGCAGCCCTCGGCGCTGCGCGCGCTCGGCGTGACCTACGAGCAGGTCGAGAAGTCGGTGGCGCAGTTCGGCACCAACAGCGGCGGCGGCTTCACCGACCTGCATGCCCGCGAATACCTGATCCGCAACATCGGCCGCACCACCAACCTCGACGACCTGCGAAGCATCGCCGTTGCCAACGTGAACGGCAGGCCGGTGCTGCTGCACCAGGTCGCGGCCGTGAGCTTCGCGCCGCGGGTCAAGCGCGGCGATGCCGGGCACATGGGCAAGCCGGCGGTCATCGTCTCGGTCGAGAAGCAGCCGAACGTCGACACGATCGCGCTGACCCGCGAGATCGAGGCGGCGCTGGCGGAGCTGGAGCGCGGGCTCCCCGCCGGAACGAAGATCGACCAGGTCGTGTTCCGGCAGGCCAACTTCATCCAGACCTCGGTCGACAACGTGCGGCGCGTGCTGGTCGAGGCGGGCCTCGCGGTCGCGGTGGTGCTGTTCGCCTTCCTGCTGAACTGGCGCACGACGGCGATCTCGCTCATCGCGATCCCGCTGTCGATCCTGACCACGGCCATCGTGTTCGGGGTGCTGGGCCTGTCGATCAACACGATGACCCTGGGCGGTCTCGCCATCGCGATCGGCGAGCTGGTCGACGACGCCGTGGTCGACGTCGAGAACATCCACCGGCGGCTGCGCGAGAACCGGCTCGCCGACCAGCCGCGGCCGGTGTTCGACGTGGTCGTCTCGGCCTCGCAGGAGGTCCGCTCCGGCATCGTCTACGCCACCACGATCATCGTGCTGGTGTTCGTGCCGCTGTTCGCGCTGGGCGGCATCGAGGGCCGACTGTTCGCGCCGCTGGGCGAGGCCTACATCATCTCGATCCTGGCGAGCCTGCTGGTCTCGATCACCGTGACGCCAGTGCTGGCCTACTGCCTGCTGCCCAACATGAAGCGGCTGACGGCGCCGGAAAGCCCGCTGGTGCGCTGGCTGAAGCAGCGTTACGCGGCGGCGCTGGCCGGAGCGCTCGACCGGCCGCTGCCGATCGCAGCGGCGACCGCCGTCGCGGTGGCGATCGCGCTGGCCGGGGCATTCCTGCTGCCGCGCGCCTTTCTGCCGCCGTTCAACGAAGGCTCGTTCACGCTGACGCTCCAGTTCAATCCCGGCGTCTCGCTGGCGGAATCCAACCGCGTCGGCCTGATCGCCGAACGGCTGCTGCTGGGCGTGCCGGAGG
>CAIYWM010000241.1 GCA_903929895.1 uncultured Alphaproteobacteria bacterium | reverse complement strand
CGGACCGGTTCTCGGCCTGCGGATACATCAGGAAGGCGACTGGCTCCTCCTTGGAGCCCGGCAGCTTCACATCGTGCGCGACATTGTAGGCAAGCCAGTTGCCCTCCCAGGAGCCGAACAGCGCCCGGCGGGCAGCGACGACCTTCGGATCGGTCATGGCAAGATTGGCCGGCGGCTCCTCCAGCACGACTTTGCGCACGTCGGCGGGATCGACCGGCGTCCAGCCCGAGCCGCTGAGCCAGACCTCGGCACGGCAATGTTGTGCCTTGGACACGACCTCGGAGCCGGCACCCAGCGCCTTGAAGCCGAATTCCGACGGCATCACGCGAATGCCGTAGATGTCGCGCGCCGGTAATCCGACCGAGCGGGCGAGGCCGACATACAGCGCGTTCAGGTCGGCACACTTGCCGTTCAGGTTGCCGGTCCTGATCATCGTGGTGATGTCGCCGACGCCGCAGCCCAGCGTCTTGGCGTTGCGGAAGGTGTTCTCGACGACCCAGTCGTAGATCGCGCGCGCCTTGGCGAGGTCGCCCTGCTTGCCGCGCACGATCCCGTCGGCCGTTTCCTTCACGAGGCCGTCGGTCGGCAGGAATGTGGTCGGCATCAGGTTGAGCTTGCGCTCGGCGTCGCTGAGCGGCGCGGCATTTCCCTGGCCCGGCACGACCGACCGGTTCTGCGCCTGGACCTGCGCCACGATCTCGATCACCGGCGCCTGCTGGTCGGCCGCCCATTCGACCCTCAGCATCTCGGCGCCATACTTGGGGTCGCGCACGCGTTCGGCGACGCGCGCATTGCCGGTCCAGGTGACGGCGCCGGGGCGCTGCCAGTCCGGCGCCTCGAAGGTCGGCAGCGGGATCCATGCCTTGGTCGCGCCCGCCGTCGGCTCGACACGGGTCGTCAGCACGTAGGTGCGCCAGCCCTTTGGCACGGGTGCGTAGGTCACCGCCTGGGCCGACGCAAGACGCGGCGCAGCGGTAAGGATGCCGGCGGCAAGGCCGGCCTTGAGCATGTCACGACGATTCATCCTGGTGTCTCCCCATTGGCAATGTCTGCCGGGGAGGGCGGTCGTCCCGTCGTCGGGAGGAGCCTGCGCCATCCCGGACCGATCCGCGTCGCACGCGACAGCGTCAGTACCGGAAGCCTCAGGATTGCAGCCGGCCGGGGCGGCCGTCAACGCCTCAGAGCCCGAGATAGGCCTGGCGGACGCGGTCGTTGGTCAGCAGGTCGGCGCCCGCACCCTCGAGCTCGATGCGGCCGTTCTCCAGCACGTAGCCGCGATTTGCGATTCGCAGCGACGCCATCACGTTCTGCTCGACGAGGAGGATGGTGAGACCCTCTTCGTTCAGCCGGCGCACGATGCGGAAGACTTCCTGCACGATGGTGGGCGCGAGACCAAGTGAGGGCTCGTCGAACATGATGAGGCGCGGCTGGCCCATCAGGCAGCGGCCGATCGCCACCATCTGCTGCTCGCCGCCGGAGAGCGTCCCGGCCGCCTGGCGCCGCCGTTCGGCGAGGCGCGGAAACATCGCGAAGACGCGCTCCAGCGTCTGCTTCTCCAGCGCCCGCGCGCGCTTGGGCGTTGCGCCCATCTCGAGGTTTTCCAGGACCGAGAGATTGGGGAAGACCTGGCGGCCTTCGGCGACGTGGCCGATGCCGGCCTCGCATACGCGGTGGGACGGCCAGCCGGTGATGTCGCTGCCGTCGAAGCGGACATGGCCGCGTGCCGGCTTTTCGATCCCGTGGATCGAGCGGATCAGCGAACTCTTGCCCGCGCCGTTGGCGCCGACGATGGCCACGATCTCGCCCGGGGCGATCTCGAGCGACACGCCGGCCAGCGCCTGCGCGTCGCCGTAGAAGAGGTCGAGGTTCTCGACTTTCAGAAGAGGCGCGCTCATGCCGGTTCCGCCTCGCCGAGATAGACGTCGAGGACGGCCTGGTGGCGGGCGATCTCGGCCGGCGTGCCCTCGGCGATCTTCTCGCCGTAGCTCACCACCACGATGTTGGACGCGAGCGCCATGACGGCCCGCATCACATGCTCGATCAGCAGGACGGTGAGGCCGGTGCGCTTGTTCAGTTCCTGCAGGAACGTCACCATGACGTCGATCTCGGTCGGTCGCAGCCCGGCCATCACCTCGTCGAGCAGCAGCAGCTTCGGCTCGGTGGCGAGCGCGCGGGCGACCTCGAGGCGCTTGCGGTCCGGCAGGGTGAGGCTCTCGGCCGCCTGGTGGCGGCGGTCGTGCAGGCCCAGCTGCATTAATATATCGGCGGCATAGGCACGCGCCTCGGGAAGCGCCGGCCGCCTGTGCAGGGCGCCCACCGTGACATTCTCCAGCACGCTCAGTCCCTTGAACGGCTTCACGATCTGGAAGGTGCGGCCGACGCCCGCGGCGCAGACCAGATCGGGCCGCTGGCCGGAGATCTGGCGCCCGTCGAGGCGCACGCTGCCGGCGTCGGGGCGGTAGACGCCGGCGATCATGTTGAAGATCGTGGTCTTGCCCGCGCCGTTGGGCCCGATGAGCGCGTTGATGGCGCCCGCCGGCACATAGAACGAGACGTCGTGCACCGCACGCAGGCCGCGGAAGCTCTTGCCGATCCCGTCGAGTTCGAGCCGCGCGCCGCTCATCGCCGCCTCTCTCCGAAGCCGAAGCGGTCGGCGATCCAGGGCCAGACCCCGGCCGGGCGATACATCACGATGATGAGCAGGGCGAGGCCGTAGAAGATCTGCTTCAGGCCGGAGATGTGGAAGACCTCGCTGAGGTCG
>CAIYWM010000240.1 GCA_903929895.1 uncultured Alphaproteobacteria bacterium | reverse complement strand
TCGTCGATCGCGTGTGGCTCGTCGCGCCGGGACATGGCTGGCGCGGCGATACCTCGGCGACGAGCATTACGAGGTGGGGGCCATCGGCACGGCCGATGACCACGCGTTAATGCCTGGACTGTCACCGCTGACCTTCGATCAGGCGCAGGCGGCGGCGC
The DNA here is from genome assembly GCA_903929895.1 of uncultured Alphaproteobacteria bacterium. Classification (GTDB taxonomy): domain Bacteria; phylum Pseudomonadota; class Alphaproteobacteria; order Reyranellales; family Reyranellaceae; genus Reyranella. Next base: position 1,829 of record CAIYWM010000240.1, on the reverse strand, counting down.
GGGACTGGGCGCGTCAGCGTGCCGAGGCGGACGCAGCGCAGGAGGCCAGCGCGAGCGGCGCGACGGTGGGCGAGGCGGTCCGGCGATATCTCGGCAAGCGGGCCGCGAAGTCCGGCGGATCTGGACGCGACGCGTCCTGGCGGCTGACCCGTCACCTGCACGGGACCGCGCTCGCCGACACCGCGCTCGTGGCGCTGACGCCGGAGGTGATCGCGGCATGGCGCGCGGATCTACGCCAGGGCGGACGCGGCGCTGACGGATCAAAGCCGCTGGCACCGGCGACCCTTGCGCGTCTGTTGAACGATCTGCGTGCGGCGCTGCGCGACGCGGCGGACCACGCGCGGCCAGCGCTGCCGGCCGACGCGCTGCGCGCGATCAAGCTGGGTCTGCGTGCTCCGGTGAACCCGACCCGTGCGCGCGAACGTCAGATCCTCGCCGATCCCGACATCCGGTCAATCGTCGATGCCGCATACAGTGTGGACGAGGATCTGGGCGCGCTCGTGCTCGTGCTCGCCGCGACGGGGTGCCGGTTCTCTCAGGCGGCACGGCTGACCGTCGCGGATCTACAGATCTCCGCCGACCGCATCATGATCCCGCCATCGGTGAAGGGGCGCGGTGATGGCGGCGGCAAGCGGCCTGCTGCGATCCCGCTGGCACCCGACACGCTGGACAGGCTGCGACCGCTGACCGCCGGCCGGCGCGGCCACGAGGCGCTGCTGACCCGCTGGCTCTATGTCCAGATCAAGGACTCGCCGCTGATCGCGTGGCAGCGGTCGGAGCGGCGACCCTGGCAGACCAGCGCCGAGATGGCGCGCGCTTGGCGCGCGGCTGTCGCGAGGGCAGGATTGCCAGCGACCACGAACGCCTATGCGCTGCGTCATAGTTCCATCGTGCGCGGTCTGCGCGCCGGTCTGCCGGTGCGGCTCGTGGCCAGCGCGCATGACACGAGCGTCGGAATGATCGAGCGGCATTATTCCGCGCATATCGTGGACGCTTCGGAGGACCTGTTGCGGCGCGCGTCCATGTCGCTGACCAGCGCGACCGTGATCCCGATGCGCGGCCGCTCGTGACTGATGCCGATCGACCACGCGGTCAATTCGTCCTGCGCGTCACCGCATCGTCGCCGAGGCTGACGCTCTCCGACATCGTGGCGGCGTTCGTGCCGCTCCGGCGCATAGAGCCCCGCATGAAGCGCGCATCGGGTTCATGGGATGCCGGCCTGACGCGGAGGCGATCACGCGCCGGTCGACCGCTGACCGCGATCACGCGGGCCGAGACCATCGCGCGCGTTGTGATGGTGGCCGAGGCGCTCGCCGACCTCAAGGCGAAGCGGGCGCCGACAATGCGTCGGGCTTTCCTGGATCAGATCGAGGCGGCGCAGAGCGGGCCCCTGATCAAGCGCCGGATCGCGAAGCGCCGAGAACTCGCCGGTTGGCTAAGGGATGGGCCGAAGCTCGTGTTGAAGGATCTGGAGCGGACGGCGCGTCATCTCCGCCGGTTCAATCGGATCGTGGCAGGACAAAGCGTCGTGCCGGCGCTGGCGGTCGGCGCCGGCGGCAGACGGATGCACCACGAGAACGTCGCCGATCATTTGGCATGGCTGGCAGGCCAGTCCCGGCTGGGCGTCGTGTGGCGAGTACCGATGATCGAGAGGAGCGGGCGGGGGCAATTCAACGTGCTTCTGGAACACGGCGACAAGCCGGATATGAGCGACGCCGAGCCCGTTCCTGCGGACCAGATCACGCTGAAGTCGTTGCGCTGATCCCGGGCGCACCGACGATCGAGAGGACGCGCGAAATAGTTCTTGCGGCGCAATTTTGCTCCATCGT
>CAIYWM010000239.1 GCA_903929895.1 uncultured Alphaproteobacteria bacterium | reverse complement strand
GCGTCGATCGTGCCCTTCTCGAGCGCAGGATAGATGTCGCCGCCGGCAATCTGCTGCGGCACAACGCCGAGCCGCGACAGCACTTCGCCGGCAAATCCGCTGACGCGGAACTTCAGACCCTTGAGATCCTCGACGTTCTTGATCTCCTTGCGGAACCAGCCGCCCATCTGGGCACCGGTATTGCCGCAGGGAATCGAGTGGATGTTGTAGTCCTTGAAGAACTCGTTCATCAGCTGGCGGCCGTTGCCCCAGTTCCACCAGGCGTCCTGCTGGCGTGCGTTCAGGCCGAACGGCACGGCGCAGTCGAGCGCAAAGGTCAGGTCCTTGCCGACATAGTAGTACGAGGCCGTGTGGCCCATCTCGACCGTGCCGTTCTGCACGGCGTCGGCGACCTGCAGGCCAGGAACGATTTCACCGGCCGCGAACAGGCGGATCTGGAACTTGCCGTCGGTGGCGTCGGAGACGTACTTCGTGAAGAGTTCGCCCGAACCGAAGATCGTGTCGAGCGACTTCGGGAAGCTCGACGCCATGCGCCACTTGAGCTCCGGCGCGGACTGCGCGATGGCCGGCGCGGCCAATGTGCCTGTGGCGGCGACGGCGGCGGTCCCGATGCCGGCCGTACGGATGAACTTGCGACGTTGCATGAAACTCGTACTCCACACTCGTGTTCCAGGACGACGTACATGCCGCCTGATTCGCGCGGCTTATGACATGCGCGCCGCACCGAATGTAAGACTCAACGCATGAGCAATAAGGTGAGCGCCAATGCGCCCACTGCAATGCGGTACCAGGCAAAAACGGTAAACCCGTGGCGGCTGATGAATCGCACGAACGCACGGACCACGAGCATCGCCGATACGAAGGCGGCGACGAAGCCCAGCGCGATCACGCCGCCATGCTCCCAGCTCAGCGACGACCAGTTCTTGTAGAGGTCGTAGACAGTCGCCCCAAGCATGGTGGGCATCGCGAGAAAGAAAGAGAACTCCGCCGCCGTTGCACGATCGACGCGAAAAATCCGCGCGCCCATGATCGTTGCGCCCGACCGCGATACGCCGGGGATCATCGCCACGCACTGGCAGAGACCGATGTAGAGCGCGGTCTTCAGGTCGACCTCGTCGAGGGTCTTGATGCGCGGCCTCTGCGCGAAACGCTCGATCAGCAGAATGGCGATGCCGCCCACGATCAGGGCGATGGCAACCACCCAGGGACTGAACAACACCGACTTGATGTACTTGTGGGCCGCGACGCCCACGATGGCGGCCGGCAGGAAGGCCACCAGGATGGCCAACGCGAACCGTGTCGCCTGCCTGTCCCGCTCCAGGACACCCATCGCGGTCGTCCAGATCTTCGCGCGATAGAGCAGGCAGACAGCGAGGATCGCGCCCAGCTGGATCACGATCTCGAAGACCTTGCCCGGCGGCCCCTGGAAGTCGAGCAGTTCCTCGGCGAGGATGATGTGCCCCGTCGACGAGACGGGGAGGAATTCGGTGAGACCTTCGACAACGCCGATCAGCAGCGCCTTCCAGATCAGCGTCAGGTCCATGTTCAATCCTTGAAGCGTTTGGCTCGCGGCCAGCCCTTCTCCGGCATGCGCCCTGCCTGCGCACGCTCGCCCCGCCAGAACTTCAGGTCAGCCGCCGGAATGGTCCGGTTACTCCACGGCAACCCTTCCGAAAGGACGAAGGCCTGCGCATCCGACAACCGGTCGCCCTTCGACTTCTGCAGAAGCACGCCGCGTCCGCGGCCCATCTCGGGCACTTCATCGAGCGGGAAGATCAGCAGCTTGCGACCTTCGCTCAGCACGGCGACGGAATTCGCACCGTCGGGCACGACGGCAAAGGCCTGCGCCCTCTCCTTGTCGGCGAGGTTCAGGACGCCCTTGCCGTTCTTGGTCTGCGCCACCACCTCGTCTTCCGGTACGACAAAGCCGCGTCCGGCATCGGACGCCACGAGGAACCTGCGGCCGCCCTTCAGGACTTCGAGGTGAACGATGTCCTGGTCGTTGCCCAGCTCGATCATCAGCCGGATCGGCTCTCCATGGCCCCGCGCGCTCGGCAGGCGATCGCAGCCCACCGTATAGAAGCGGCCGTTGGTGCCGAACAGCAGGATCTTGTCGGTAGACTGGGCATGGATGGCGAAGCGCGCTGTATCGCCTTCCTTGTACTTGAGTTCGCCGGCGGCCTTGTCGTCGAGATGGCCCTTGGCGGCGCGGATCCAGCCCTTCTCGGACAGGATGACCGTTACCGGCTCGCGCTCGACGAAATCCTCGATCGCGTGCTCGATCTCGGCCGGAGCGTCGGCCAACTCGGTGCGGCGGCGTCCGAGCTCGGTCTTACCGCCGAACTTCTTCTTGGTTTCACGCACCTCGTCGGCAATGGCGTTCCATTGAAGGTCATCGCTCTTCAGCAGGTCCTTCAAGTCCTTGCGCTCGGCGCTGAGCCTCTTGTGCTCGCCACGGATCTCGAATTCCTCGAGCCGGCGCAGCGCGCGCAGGCGCATGTTCAGGATCGCCTCGGCCTGCATGTCGGTGAGCCCGAACGCCTTGATCATCTTGGGCTTGGGCTCGTCCTCCTCGCGGATGATCTTGATCAGCTTGTCGAGGTTCAGATAGGCGATC
>CAIYWM010000238.1 GCA_903929895.1 uncultured Alphaproteobacteria bacterium | reverse complement strand
TGGCCAAGAAGAACGGCTACAAGTGGGTGATCGACTACACCAAGCAGGACATCGTCACCGAGGTGAAGAAGATCACCAAGAACAAGGGCGTTCCCGTGGTGTTCGACGGCGTCGGCAAGGACACCTGGGCAGCCTCGCTCGACTGCCTGCAGCCGCGCGGCCTGATGGTGTCGTTCGGCAACGCCTCGGGCGCCGTCGCGCCGGTGCCGATCGGTGTCCTGAACGCCAAGGGCTCGATCTACGTCACGCGCCCCAGCCTCGGCGCCTACACCGCGACGCGCGCCGAGCTCGAAGCCAGCGCCCGCTCGCTGTTCAAGATGGTGAAGAGCGGCAAGGTGAAGATCTCCATCGACCAGCATTATCCGCTGGCCGAAGCCGCCCAGGCCCATATCGACCTGGAGAGCCGCAAGACCACGGGTCAGACCGTCCTGGTTCCCTAGAGGCCAACAAAGCCTCACCCTGAGGCGCGCTCCGTGAGGAGCGCGCCTCGAAGGGTGGGCACGAGCACCGCGTCTGTTGCCCATCCTTCGAGACGGCCCGAGTTTACCCCGAGGTACTCGAGGGGGGCCTCCTCAGGATGAGGCAGGCGGGGGGAACTTGAGACGGAAAGACTCCAGATGGTCATCGTCGGACTGACCGGTTCGATCGGCATGGGCAAGTCGACCGCAGCGAAGATGCTGCGGGAGATGGGCGTGCCCGTGTACGACGCCGATGCCGCCGTCCACGCCCTTCAGGCGCCGGGCGGCGCGGCGCTGCCCGGTATCGAGGCGGCGTTTCCCGGCGTCGTGAAGGCAGGGGTGCTCGATCGTCAGGCGCTGGGCGCCCGCGTGTTCGGCAACAAGGAAGCGCTGCGTCGGCTCGAGGCGATTGTCCATCCGCTGGTCGGCCACAGGCAGCGCGCCTTCCTGCGCCGGGCCGCCCTCGCGGGCGAAAAGCTGGTTGTGCTCGACATCCCGCTGCTGTTCGAGGGGATGGGCGAGCGCCGCGTCGATGCCACGCTGGTCGTGAGCGCGCCGGCGTTCCTGCAGCGTCGGCGCGTGCTGGCACGGCCCGGCATGACGACGGAGAAGTTCGAGGGCATCCTGCGCCAGCAGGTGCCGGATGCGCTGAAGCGGCGCAAGGCCAGCATCGTGATCCCGACCGGCATGGGACTGGCGCCGACCCGCGCGGCGCTTGGCAAGGCGGTCGCCGAATTGCGCGGTCTGCAGGGGCAGTTCTGGCCGCCCAATCCCTGGCGGGAGAAATTCACAGCCCGGCTCGCGCGCGCGCGTCGCAAGTAGGCGCGCATCGGGCTACAAGATCGGGATGCGTGAAGTCGTCCTCGATACCGAGACCACGGGCCTCGATCCTCTCGCCGGCCATCGCGTGGTCGAGATCGGCTGCATCGAGCTGGTCAACCTGGTGGCCACCGGCCGCTCGCTGCAGCTCTACCTAAATCCCGAGATGCCGATGCCGGCCGGCGCACAGGAAGTGCACGGCCTCACCGACGAATTCCTGGCCGACAAGCCGCTGTTCGCCGACAAGGCCGACGAACTGCTGGAGTTCCTGGGCGAAGCCCAGCTCGTCATCCACAACGCGCAGTTCGACCTGGGCTTCCTCAACGCCGAGCTTTCCCGTGCCGGCAAGCCCAGGATCGCGAACGACTATGTCGACACCGTCTCGCTGTCGCGGCGCAAGTTTCCCGGCCAGCGCGCCAGCCTCGATGCCCTGTGCGACCGCTTCGGCATCGACAACACCAAGCGTACCAAGCACGGGGCGCTGCTCGATTCGGAGCTGCTGGCGGAAGTCTATCTGGAGCTGAGCGGGGGGCGGCAGCGCGATCTCGGCCTGGCCCCGGAGATGGCGGCGGCGGGCCTCGAAGGCCTCGTCGACCAGGGCCGGCCCATCCGGCCGGCCCGTCCGCACGCGGCAAGCCCTGCCGAGCTCGCTGCGCACGAGGAGTTCCTGAAGAAGATCAGCGATCCGCTCTGGCTGAAGGCCAACGCGGCCTAGCTCAGGCGTGGCCGACCGGGCCGGCGGGGACGCCGGGCATCTGGCCGCCATTGGCCTCGAGCTGCTGGCGGAAGAGAGCCACGAAATCGACCGGCGCGATGTTGAGCGGCGGGAAGCCGGCCTCGCGCGTGGCGTTGGCGACGATGGCGCGGGCGAACGGGAACAGCAGGCGCGGCGTCTCGATGAACAGCATCGGGCCGAACGCTTCCTGCGGCAGGTCGCCCAGCGTCACGGTGCCGGCATAGACCAGCTCGAGCATGAACAGGGGCTCCTTCTCCGGCGTATGCGCGGAGGCCTCGATCGTGAGCGACACTTCGAAGGTCTTGGTGTCGAACTGGCGGTTGGCCACCTGCACGTTCAGGGTGAGCTGCGGCTGCGTCTGCTCGATCAGGCTCTGCGGCGCACGCGGATTCTCGAAGCTGAGATCCTTGATGTACTGGCCGTGCAGGGTGAGCGGCGCGGCGGGGCCCGCCTGGGCGGTCTGGCCGGAGGGCGGGGCGGACGGCGGAGGGGTGGTCGTCATGGCGCTCTTTCCAATCGTCTTGGACAAACGTTTTGCTGCGGCGCGGCGGTACCATGCAGGGCTGCACTGCACAAGCTGCGGGCAGGATCGGGCGCCCGGCAATTGCCAAAACACGGGGCAACAGTGACAATGAATTTCCCTCTATTTGCACGCTCCGGCAGCCCATGAATCGCTCTTCTCCGCGCCCCCTGATCGGTGTTTCCGCATGTCTCAAGGAAAATGGTCGAGGCGGCTGGCATCACACGGTCGGTGAGAAATATGTCCAGGCGGCGCTTCGCGCTGCGGGCGGCCTGCCGGTCCTGATCCCCGCCATCGGGCCCGAGTTCGGCGATGACGAGCCGGGCTTCCTCGAAGCGATGGATCGCCTGCTCGACAGTCTCGACGGCGTGCTGCTGACCGGCAGCCCGTCCAACGTCGAGCCGCATCACTATGGCAGGGAGAGCCGCGAGGGCACGCTGCACGACCGCGCGCGCGACTCCACCACCCTGCCGCTGATCCGGCACACGATCGACCGCGGCGTGCCGCTGTTCGCGATCTGCCGCGGCCTGCAGGAGGTCAATGTCGCGCTGGGCGGCTCGCTGCACCAGCACGTGCACGAGGTCGAGGGCCGGCGCGATCACCGTTCGCCCAAGTCGCCCGACATCGACGTGAACTATGCGCCGGCCCACGACGTCGACATCGCCGAAGGCGGCCTGCTGCAGCACCTGCTGGGCGAGCGTCGCGTGAGGGTGAACTCGCTGCATGGACAGGGCGTCGACGTGCTGGCGCCGCGGGCCCGGATCGAGGCGACCTGCTGCGAGGACGGGCAGGTCGAGGCGCTGAGCGTGCCCGATGCGCCGGGCTTCGTGCTGGCGCTGCAATGGCACCCCGAATACAAGGCGCTCGAGAATCCGGTGTCGATGAAGCTGTTCGATGCCTTCTCCGCCGCCTGCCGGGAACGCATGGCGGCGCGGTCGGCGCCGCTGCTGCGCGCCGCCGAGTAGGCACTCAGTGTCTTCGCCGACCACAGGCAACAACGCGCGGCGCGACTTCTACGAGCGTATCGGCGGCCTTTCGATGGCGCCGCTCTGGGAATCGCTGCACCAGCTCGTGCCGCCGAGGCCCGCGCCGAAGTACCAGCCCGCGCACTGGGACTACGACAAGGTTCGCCCGTTCCTGATGGAGTCCGGCACGCTCATCACCGCCAAGGAAGCGGTGCGGCGGGTGCTGATCCTCGAGAATCCGGCAATGACGGGCAGCGCCTGCATCACGCCGACGCTCTATGCCGGCCTGCAGCTGATCCTGCCGGGGGAAGTGGCGCCCAGCCATCGTCACACCCAGTCGGCCTTGCGCTTCATCGTCGAGGGCGAAGGCGCCTACACCGCCGTCGACGGCGAGCGCACGCTCATGCACGAGGGCGACTTCGTGATCACGCCGACCTGGACCTGGCACGATCACGGCAACGATTCGTCGAAGCCGATGGTGTGGCTGGACGGGCTCGATATCCCGCTGGTCGCGATGTTCAACGCGGGCTTCGCGGAGAACGGCGAGACCGACGAGCAGGTCGTGACGACGCCGCGGGGCACCTCCGACGCGAAGTTCGCGAGCGGTCTCCTGCCGGTCGACTGGAAGCCCTCGAAGCAGACCTCGCCGATCTTCAACTATCCCTACGCGCGCACGCGTGAGGCCCTGCAGGGGCTGGCCAGGGCCGGCGCGCCCGATCCCTGCCATGGCTACAAGCTGCGCTACGTCAATCCGGCGAGCGGCGGCGCCCCGATCGCCACCATGGGCACCTTCATGCAGCTGATCCCGAAGGGCTTCGCGACCGCGCCCTATCGCAGCACCGACGGCACGGTCTTCTCGGTGGTCGAAGGCGAGGGTGAAAGCCGGATCGGCGACACGGTGATGCGCTGGAAGAAGCGCGACCACTTCGTCGTGCCGAGCTGGGCCAGGGTCGAGCATCGCGCCGACAGCGACGCCGTCCTGTTCTCCTTCTCCGATCGCCCGATCCAGGAGAAGCTCGACCTCTGGCGCGAGGATCGCGGCGGCAAGTAGATCAGGCCCTGCAGAACTGTCGTCCTGAGCGAAGCGAAGGACCTCACGGATCGACCGAAGCACTCCGTAACGGATGTGAGATCCTTCGCTGCGCTCAGGATGACAAAGTGTTGGTAAGCCAGCCTGCTTCCTTGACGCTGTCGCGATAGGTCTTGCTCACCGGGACCTGCAGGCCGTTGCGCAGGACCAGGACGAGCCGGCCGGCGCTTCGATCCACCGAGGCGACGGCGCCCTCCGCCACCCACCAGGAGCGATGGACCTGCCGTCCGCGGTCAGGCCCCAGCTCCGCCAGCGCATCGCGCAGGCGCATCAACACCAGGTCGCTGCCGAGGGCGGTGTGAATGCGCAGATAATGATCCTCCATTTCGAGCGCGAGAAGGTCGCGGCCCAGGGCCGGCGGGACCCGACGCAGGAAGTCGGGGGCGGCGGGAGGCGCGGCGTCCGGTTGCGGGGCGGCAGGCACGGGCAGGGCGGCGACCCGCTCGCGCTCGGCGTCGGCCTTGGCGCGCAGGCGCTGCTCGACGAACAGACCGATCATGATCGAGACGACCACCGTCAGGAAGGCATTCTCCGGATAGAGCTTCGGCGCCAGCGACAGCGGAATTGGCTTCACCAGCCATGAATGGACGGCGATGACCTCGAAGGTGCTGGGCACCGCCGCCAGCAGGCCGACCAGGGTCATCCGGCCGGCCACCGGCCAGCGGTCGATCGGCTCGATGGTGCCGAACCAGGCGGCGAGCAGGACGACCTGGATCCAGCTCAGGGCGCCGATGATTCCGAAATGGGCCAGCCGTTGCGTCAGGTCCATGCGCTCGTAGGTCCCGAACGGTCCGAGCACGGCCAGGACGACGGCGATGCCGAGCACCGGCAGCAGCTGGTACGGGAGCGACCGAACGTAAGGCGATTCGCGCATCGTGAACGGATGAATGACGGCAGATCGCGAAAAACGCCAGCACTTCCACGCAGCGACGATGGATCGGAACCGGCGCCGCACGGAAGGTGAGGGCAACGCCGTCTTCCCCGGAGCCCGTCATGTCGCAGCCGTTCCAGATCCTCTTCCAGATCGTCACGAACACGCCCCTCTGGGTGTGGCCGCTGATGGTGCTCGTGGTCTGGCTGGGGGTGCTCGGCCTGCGCGCCCGGACGCTCCCGCTGTGGCGGTTGGCGATCCTGCCGGTCGTCGGGTTGGTCCTGTCCTTCGTCGGCATCGGCCAGGCCGTCCAGCCGGCGCTGGCCCTGGTCGCCTGGCTGGCGGCGTTGGCGATCGCCCTGCCGCTGGGTGACCTGCTGGGCCGCCGCCGCACCGTGCGACGCCTCGACGATGGACGGCTGGAGATCGCCGGCGGCTGGTTCATGCTGGTCTTCGGCATCTCGATCTTCGCCGTCCGCTACGCGCTGGGCGTTGTCTTCGGGATGGCGCCCGCGCTTCGTGCCGATCCGGCGTGGATCGCCCTGGCCGGCGGTGTCGGCGGCTTCGTGGCCGGCCTCGGCCTCGGCTGGCTGGGCGGTATCGGCGGCCGGTCCAGCCGCTGGATCCGGCGGCTCCATTGGGCGCCTGCGATCTTCCTGCTGACCGTGGCTGCGGGCTTCAGCAGTGTCATTGCCTTCAGCAGTCCCGGTGAACTGCCGCGCCTGCTCGCGGGCGATTCGCTGCCCGGCATGTCGACCTGGAACATGGCCGAGCTTCCCCCGGTGCGGCGCGTGGCGGCGCGCGACGGTGCACCGCTCGCCTACCGGGTCTATCCGGCCCGCCCCGACCGCGCCGTCGTGCTGGTCCATGGTTCGTCGGGTACCAACATCTCGATGCACAAGTCGGCGCAGGCGCTGCAGGCGGCGGGGGCCACGGTCTATTCGATCAGCCTGCGCGGCCATGGCGGCAGCGGCACGGCCAATGGCGACACCTCGTATCGCAGTCAGCTCGACGACGATCTCATGGATTTCCTCGAGGCGACCGGCCTCACCGATCCGAAGATCCAGCGGACCTTGATCGGCTTCTCGTCCGGCGGCGGCTTCGTGCTGCGCGTGGCCAGCGGCGCCAACCGGCAGGTCTTCGATGCCTATCTCGCGATCTCACCCTTCATCGCGCCCGATGCCCCCACGACGCGCCCCGCCTCCGGCGGCTGGGCGAGTGTGGCCGTGCCGCGCGTGGTCGCGCTCACGATCCTCGACGGTTTAGGCATGGCCTGGTTCCAGGGTCTGCCGGTCGTGCGCTTCGCCACGGCTTCCGGGCCGAGCGAGACTCGCACGCCTGTCTATTCGTTCCGGCTCGCCGCGGGCCTTCAGCTCAGCCGCGACTGGCGGCGCGAGATTGCGCGCATCGACCGGCCGATGATCATTGCCGTAGGCGCGAACGATGAGCTGTTCCGGGCGGAGCAGTACGCGCCACTACTCAAGGACCTCAATCCGCGCATTTCAGTCGAAGTGGTGCCAGGGCTCGGCCATCTCGACATGATCGCCCGGGAGCGGGCCTGTGCAGCCATCGCCGCGCTGTGGCAGCGGTTGTCCGGGGAAAGCGGGACCTGACCTGACCGCGATGTCAGGCGACGCGCTTCTTCTGCGCCGCGATGGAACCGGCGCACTGGTCGGGCGGCAGGGGCCGCAGATGGGTGTCGTAGGCGTCGGCGAACTCGGCCTTAAAGGGCTGGCCGTCGCGCTGGTACATCGACACGAAGAGGGTGCAGGCGTCCGACTTGTAGCGCAGCACGCGGGCCGTTCCGTCCTTGCGGTCGAGCTGCGGCGCGCCGAACAAGGCGACCAGTTGCGCCTCGTCCAGACCCTTGATGCGCTCAGCAGGGATTGGCGAGCCGGCGTTGCGCGAGCTGAAGACGCCTTTCTCCCCGGCGCCCAGCGAATATTCCTGAGGGCCGTCGGTCTGGCAGCCGGCCAGCAGAAGGACGGCCGCGAGTGCCCCAAATGCAGATTTCATGGTCTCACTTTAACGCGGCGTCATCGGCCGGTTAAGGGGCGGCTTCAGCGTTTGGGCGATATGGACCATCGTCGCCACGCCGAGGACCGGCACGATCAGGTTGAGGATCGGGATGGTGCCCAGGAAGACGATGGCGATGCCGGTGAGCCACAGGGTGACGGCATTGGCCTTGCGCCAGGCCTTGACCTCGGCCGGGTCGCGCCGGCGCAGCGCGACCTGTTCGTAGTATTCGCGGCCGGCCAGCCAGCCATTGACGCCATAGAAGAGGACGGCGCCCAGCCCGGCGACGAACAGGGCGACGATATAGAAGGGCAGCATCACCAGGTTGATCGCCAGCAGGGTGAGCAGGAACACGATGCCCGACCAGAGCCCGGTCCAGAGCGGAATGCCGCGGGCGGGGCCGAGCTGCGGATAGTGTCGCGCCTCGACGATGTCGGCGATCCGCTCCATGAAGATCGAGATGACGATGCCGAAGCTGGCCGGGAACAGCATCAGCGCCAGGACCGCCACGGCGCCGCCGCCCAGCCAGCGGATCGTCTCGTTCACCCACGACCACTGGAAGGTCGCAAGCGATTGCAGTCCCCACCAGGCCAGCACGCCCAGCGCGATCTGCAGCACCAGCGACAGGGCCAGCGACTGCCAGACGATGACGCGCAGCTTGGGGTCGCCAAGCTGCTGCACCGCCAGTTCGAAGGCACGGATCATGGGCGTCCCATCATCATTGTGACATCAGGCCTGCGGGCCGACGACACCGGCGGCCTTCAGGTCGCCGATCTCCTTGGCCGAGAAACCGCGCTCGGACAGGATCTCGTCGGTATGCTGGCCGCGCTTGGCCGCAGGGCCCTTCACGCTCTCCTTGGTGCGCGAGAAGCGCGGCGCGGCGGCGGGCTGCGGGAAGCCGGCCACGTCGACATAGGCGTTGCGCGCCTTGGCATGGGCGTGCGTCGGCGCTTCCTTCATGCTGAGCACCGGCGCAAAGCAGATGTCGGTGCCTTCCATGATCGCGCACCATTCGTCGCGCGTCCTGGTCTTGAAGATGGCGCCCAGCCGCTCCTTGAGCTGGCCCCATGCCTTGCGGTCCATCTGCGCCGGCAGCGGCTCGTCCTTCAGGCCGGTCTTCTCGAGCAGCAGCGCATAGAATTGCGGCTCGATCGAGCCGATGCAGACATGCTTGCCGTCCTTGGTCTCGTAGGTGCCATAGAAATGCGCGCCGCCGTCGAGCATGTTGCTCTCTCGCTCGTCGTTCCACAGGCCGGCCCCGGCCATGCCGTAGATCCCGCCCAGCAGCAGGGCCGCGCCGTCGACCATGGCGGCGTCGACCACCTGGCCCTTGCCGGAGCGCTGCGCCTCGAGCAGGCCGCACACCATGCCGAAGGCCAGCAGCATGCCGCCGCCACCGAAATCGCCCACCAGGTTGAGCGGCGGCATCGGCTTGTCCTTGCTGCCGATCGCGTGCAGGGCGCCGGTCAGTGCAATGTAGATGATGTCGTGCCCCGCCGCCTTGGCGAGCGGGCCTTCCTGGCCCCAGCCGGTCATGCGGCCGTACACGAGCTTCGGATTGCGCGCGAGGCAGACATCGGGGCCGAGCCCCAGCCGCTCGGCGACACCGGGACGGAACGGCTCGGTCATGCCGTCGGCCTTCTCGATCAGGCGCAGCACGACCTCGACGCCCGCCTTGCTCTGCAGGTCGACGGAGACCGAACGGCGGCTCCTGTTGTGGACCGCAAATTTCGGGTCGGCCAGCCGGTCCATGACATGCGCCTTGGTGCGGTCGACCCGGATCACGTCGGCGCCCATGTCGCCCAGCATCATCGAGCACATCGGGCCGGGACCGATTCCGGCCAGTTCGACGATCGTCAGTCCCGTGAGCGGACCCGCCATGATTTCCTCCTGCAGAATGAGCGTTCTTCTATCGAACCCTGATGGTAGCCGAAGGGTTCGGCGTTACAAAACCTGTCACGCGGTCTAAAGTCCGCGCCGCGAGTGGGTCGGTCGGAGGAAACGGGATGGGGTTGGGCCGCATTGTCGCGTCGGCGGTGCTTGCGTTCGGCGTAACCAGTGGCGTGTGGGCGCAGCAGGCCGAAGCGCCGCCGCCCAAGGAATACAGCCAGCAGTTCCTGGTCCCGGGTTCGTGGTTCCACGGGGTGCACGGGCTTGCCTTCAACAAGGACGACCAGCTGTTCGCCGGCTCGGTGATCGGCCAGACCCTCTACCGCGTGCAGGTCGATTCGGGAGAGGTCGACCGCGTGATCGATCCGCCGACCGGCATGGCCGACGACATCGCCTTCGCCGACGACGGCACGATGGCGTGGACGGCCTTCCTGATCGGCAAGGTCTATGTCCGCAAGCCGAACGGCAAGACCATCGAGGTCGCCAACGGCATGAGCGGCCCGAACTCACTTGCGTTCGGCAAGGACGGACGGCTGTTCGTCTCCGAAGTCTTCCTCGGCGACGCCCTCTACGAGATCGACATCAAGAACGTCGACAAGCCCGACTTCAAACCGCTGGCGCGCAACGAGCTGCGCCGCATCGCCGAGAAGCTGGGCGGCCTCAACGGTTTCGAGGTCCACAAGGACGACGGCTTCCTCTACGGCCCGCTCTGGTTCAAGGGCGAGATCGTGAAGGTGAATCTCGAGACCGGCGCCACCGAGGTGATCGCCTCGGGCTTCAAGACGCCGGCCGCCGCCAACATCGATCCGCAGAACCGCGACAACGTCTATGTCGTCGACACCGGGACCGGCGGCATCTGGAGCGTGAGCCTCACCAGCAAGGTCAAGAAGCTGGTGGCCTCGATGAAGCCCGGCCTCGACAATCTCGCCTTCGATTCGCGCGGCCGCCTGTTCGTCACCTCGATGACCGATAACGGCGTCTATCTGGTCGACAAGCAGACCGGGGCGCACCGCACGATCGTCGAGGGCAAGCTCGCCGTCCCAACCGACCTCGCCGTCACCAGCGAAGACGGCAAGGAGACGGTGCACGTGGCCGACGTGTTCAGCTATCGCAAGGTCGACGGCGCCAACGGCGACGTGACCGACGTGCTGCGCGTGCATGGCGAGACGCACGCCTATCCGATCGGCATCTCGGTCGGGCCGAAGAACGTGCTGCTGTCGAGCTGGTTCTCCAATACCGTCGAGAAGGTCGACCGCAAGACCGGCAAGCTGGTGGCGACGCTCGGCGAATTCGCGGCCCCCGTCGATGCGGTCGAGTTCGCCGACGGCACGATGTATGTGGCCGAGCTCGCGAGCGGCAACCTCGTGAAGGTGAGCGCCGATGGCAAGGAGCGCAGCACGGTCATGAAGGAGCTGCGCGGTCCGGTCGCCATGGTCCATGGGGCGGGCCCGCTGATCTATGTCACCGAGATCTCGGCCGGGGTCGTCACCGAGATCGACGTCGCCGCGGGCACGCGCCGGGTGGTCGCCGACAACCTCACCGGCCCGGAGGGCATCGACCTCGGGCCGGACGGCCGGCTCTATGTTGCCGAAGTCGGCCAGAAGAGGGTCGTCGCCATCGATCCCGCGACCGGCGCGAAGACGGTGATCGCCGCCAACCTCGACATCGGCCTGGCGCCGTTCCCCGGCGGACCGCCGGCCCTGGTGCCGACCGGGGTCGCGGTCGGCCGCACCGGCATCGTCTATGTCAGCTCCGACATCCGGAACTCGCTCTATAAGCTCACGCCGCCGTAGTCGGCGCACTCCAGAGAGGCTGACATGGCCGGCATTCCGTTCATCAGGGACTTCAAGTTCGACTACGGCACGGCGATGGAGGTGACGCCGCTGATCCGGCGGGTCGTCGCCAACAACCCGAACCCCTTCACCTTCAAGGGCACCGGCACCTATATCATCGGCCACGGCAACGTCGCGGTCGTCGATCCCGGTCCCGACCAGCAGGAACATATCGACGCCGTGCTGCGCGCGCTGCGCGGCGAGACGGTGACGCATATCCTGGTGACGCACACCCATGTCGACCATGTGCCGGCGACGCCGGCGCTGGCCAAGGCGACGGGCGCCAAGGTCTACAGCTACGGGCCGCATCCGACGCCTGAAGGCGTGACCGCCGAGCAGGAGGGCGATTTCTCCTTCGCCCCCGACGTGAAGCTGAACGATGGCGACGTGATCCAGGGCGATGGCTGGAACGTCGAGGCCGTCCATACGCCCGGCCACATCTCCAACCATCTCTGCTTCGCGGTGAAGGAAGACAAGGCGTTGCTCTCGGGCGACCATGTCATGGGCTGGTCGACGGCGGTGATTTCGCCGCCCGACGGCAACATGGCCGACTACTTCGCCTCGCTGCGCAAGCTGCTGCCGCGCGACGAGAGCCTCTACCTCCCCACGCACGGCGCCGAGATCCGCGATCCCAATCCGTTCGTGCAGGCCTATATCGATCATCGGCTGGGCCGCGAGGCGCAGATCATCGCGCGTCTCAAGGACGGTCCGCAGACCGTCCCGCAGATGGTCGCCAAGAACTACGCCGACACGCCGGTCCATCTGCATCCGGCGGCCGGCCGCTCGATGCTGGCCCATCTCGTCCAGATGGTGAAGGACGGACGGGTCAAGACCGAGGACGGACGCGCCGCCATCGACAGCGTCTACCGGCTCTAGGGGGAACGACCAATGGACATGAAGCTGACGGGCAAGACCGTGCTCATCACCGGCGGCAGCCGCGGCATCGGGTTCGCCTGCGCCATGGGCTTCGCGGCCGAGGGCTGCACGGTGCACATCGCCTCGCGTTCGAAGGAATCGCTGGAAGCGGCACGGGAAAAGATCCGCGCCCGCCACAACGTGCCGGTCGAGATCCACCCCGCCGATTTCTCGGACGGCGACACCGCGCGCCGCGTCGTCGAGGCGGTCGGCCATGCCGACATCCTGGTCAACAATGCCGGCGCCATCCCGCAGGGTGACATCTTGGGCATGACCGAGCCCAGGTGGCGCGAAGCCTGGGACCTCAAGGTTTTCGGCTATGTGAACGCCACCCGCGCCATGCTGGAGAAGATGTACGCCCGCAAGGCGGGCGTGGTCGTGAACGTGATCGGCCTCGCCGGCGAGAGCTTCAACTACGACTACGTCGCCGGCACGATGGGCAACGCCGGTATCATGGCCTTCACCCGCGCGGTGGGGTCGAAGAGCGTCGATCACGGCGTGCGCGTGGTGGGAATCAATCCGCCGGCCACCCGCACCGACCGCATGCTGACGCGGTTGCGCGAACAGGCCGAAAAGAAGTTTGGCGATGCCGAGCGTTGGGCGGAGCTGACGAAGCACATGCCGTTCGGCCGCGCCGCCGAACCGGACGAGGTCGCCGACCTCGCCGTGTTCCTGGCTTCCGACCGCGCCAGCTACATCAGCGGCGTGGTCATGACCCTCGATGGCGGGCAGGCGGCCCGTCATTAGTCGGGTGGTCGCTCTTCCTTCGGCGCTCTCGGACATTGCCTAAGGCTTAGCGGCTTGTAATCAAGCCGCGGCCTGCCGCTCCTGGGGCTGAGCTTCGCTCAGCCTAGTAGACCTGGCGCATCACCTGGGCGGCGAAGCCGTCGACGGCCGACTTCTTCTGCGCTTCGCTCAGCTTGCTGTCGGCGGCCACGGCCGGGCAGTAGGCGGTGACGAGATAGTTCACCACTTCGGCGCTCTCGACGCCGGGATAGCGGATACGGAGATCGGCCGTCGCCGAGGCGATGGCGTTGAAGGTGTCGCCGCTGGCGAGCTGCTTGCCGACGGCCGCCATCTGGGCCGGGGTTTCCTTCAGGATCCCGGGCTTTGCCGTCGGCTGCGGCTTGGGGCAGTCGAGCGCCAGGGCGGGGAAGGCCGAGACGGCGAGGGCGGCGGCGGCCAAGGTGACAACGCGAAGCATGATCGGTCTCCCGTGATGATCTCCGGAAAGCGATAGCAAAAAGAGTTTCAATAGTCCTCTGGAACCGTGGGGCAGGTTTCGCGTTGACGCGGATGGCGCGATTCGTCGCCGCTGGCCGTTTGCTTTAGAAGATCATTCATAGCGGCCCTGCTTGCCGGAGGGCGCTTCATGCGTGCGCGAGACCAATTTTCGTCGCTTGCACGCCTTAGCCTGAAAGGCCTCAATTCCTTGAAATCGTTCGCGTGGCGCGCCTTCGGGCGCGCGCGGCCCCCTGCTATTCGGGAAGACGAAGACGCCATCCGCAGCGAGCTGTTCGGCATCGAGAGGCTCGAGCAACATGCCCAAAGCCTCGCAGCCAGCCAGCCTGTCCACGCCGCGTTGACCGCCGGCAAGTCGCTGGTCGTCCGTCTGCGCGACAACGAACGCGTGCTGCTGGAGGCCTATCGTTCGATTGCGGCGGCCGTCGATGCCGGCCGGACGATCACGCCGGCCGCGGAATGGCTCCTCGACAACTTCCATCTCGTGGAGCAGCAGGTCCGCGAGGTCCGCACCGACTTGCCACCCGGCTACTATCGTCAGCTTCCCAAGCTCAGCGAAGGGCCCCTGGCCGGGTATCCGCGGGTGTTCGGCCTGGCATGGGCCTTCGTGGCGCACACCGACAGCCGCTTCGATCCCGAGACGCTTACCCGCTTCGTGCGCGCGTACCAGTTGGTCCAACCGCTGACCATCGGCGAGCTATGGGCCGTCGCGATCACGCTCCGCATCGTCCTGGTCGAGAACCTGCGTCGTTCGGCCAGCCGCATCGTCAACCGGCGCGCAGAGCGCGAGCAGGCCAACCTCGTCGCCGATCGCCTGTTGGGACTGAAGGATCACGCCGCGGACCCCGCGGCTCTCGAACCCTATGACCGGGCAGGCTTCTCCGAAGGTTTCGCCGTTCAGCTCGTCCATCGCCTGCGTGACCAGGATCCCGAAACGACGCCGGCGGTGGGCTGGCTCGAGAAGCGGCTGGCGCGCGAGGGGACGAGCGCCGACGAGCTGGTGCGGCGCGAGCATCAGCTGCAGGGCGCGACCAACGTCACGGTCCGCAACATCATCACGAGCATGCGACTGGTCTCCGACGTCGATTGGGCGAAGCTCTTCGAGGAGGTGAGTCCGGTCGATGACGTGCTGCGAACCGGCGGTGTCTTCATCGACATGGATTTTGCGACCCGCAATCTCTATCGCACCGCCGTCGAGCAGATCGCCCGTGGCACGCCGTTCGACGAGCCGGAGATCGCCCGGCGCGCTCTCGCCGTGGCGGGGCATTGCCCGGTCGACGACGACGGAGACGACCGGCGGCGCGAGCCGGGCTATCATCTGATCGGCAGCGGCCGACGGGCGTTCGAACGGTCGGTCGGCTTCCGCACCAGGGGCCTCACCGTGCGGCGGCGGCTCCTGCGGACCGGCCTTGCGGGCTATGTTGCGGGCGTTGCCGTCACGGCCGGCATCGTGCTCCTGCTGCCGCTGCTGGGTCTGTCGCTGCTCGGGCTCCAGGGTCCACTGCTGTTCGGGATGGCCGCCGCGGGTCTGCTGCCCGCGGTGGATGCGGCGCTCCTGCTGGTCAACCGGCTGATCACCGGAGGCTTCGGCGCCACGCTGCTGCCCAGTCTTGAGCTGCGCAGTGGCGTGCCGGCGCATCTGCGGACGGTGGTGGCAATTCCCACCCTGCTGACGACGCAGGCGGTGATCGAGGAGCTGATCGAGAGCCTCGAGGTCCACCATCTTTCCAACCCGGCCGGTGCGATTCATTTTGCCCTGCTGTCGGACTGGACGGACGCGCCCACCGAATCGATGCCGCAGGACGCGAGCCTGCTCGCGACCGCGGTCGAGGGCATCGCGCGGCTCAATCGCCGCTATCCAGGGGAACAGGGCGTCGATCGGTTCTTCCTGCTTCATCGCCGGCGCGGGTGGAACGAGGCGCAAAGGGCCTGGATCGGCTGGGAGCGCAAGCGCGGCAAACTGCACGAATTCAACCAACTGCTGCGCGGCTCGGCGGACACGACATTCGTCGCCGCGCCGGGCGCCAGCCGGGCGCTGCCCACGGACGTGCGCTACGTCGTGACACTCGATTCCGATACGCGCCTGCCGCGCGACGCGATCGTTCGCCTGGTCGGCAAAATGGCCCATCCCCTGAACCGGCCGCGGTTCGACGCGGCCCGGGGCCGCGTGGTCGAAGGCTACGGCGTGCTGCAGCCGCGCGTCACGCCGTCGCTGCCGGTCGGCGCCGAGGGCTCGAGGTTCCAGCGCGTCTTCTCCAACAACAGCGGTATCGATCCCTACGCGTCGGCCGTGTCGGACGTCTATCAGGACCTGTTCGGAGAGGGCTCCTATTCGGGCAAGGGCATCTACGACATCGACGCGTTCGAGGCGTCGCTGCGGGGCCGCGTTCCCGACAGCACGATGCTGAGCCACGACCTGTTCGAAGGGACCTTCGCGCGTTCCGGCCTCGCCTCCGATATCGAGGTCGTCGAAGAGTTTCCCGCGCGTTACGACGTGGCGGCGGCGCGCCAGCATCGCTGGGCGAGGGGCGATTGGCAGCTCCTGCCGTGGATGTTGGGAGTCGTGAAATCGACGGGACCCGGCGCGCGGGCGGAGTTCCTGCCCGCCATCGGCTTCTGGAAGATGTTCGATAATCTCCGTCGCACGCTGTCGGCGCCGGCGGCGGTCCTCTCCCTGATGGTGGGTTGGACATTGCCCCTCGCGGCCGCGCTGATCTGGACGGGCTTCGTGCTGCTGGTCGTCGCGCTGCCCACGCTTCTGCCGGCGGTGGCGGCCCTGTTCCCGCGACATGCGAAGATCACCACCCGCAGTCATCTCGATGCGCTGTGGAGCGACATCGTCTCGGCCGCCTTGCAGACCGCCCTGCTCGTTACCTTCCTGGGACACCATGCCTGGCTGATGGCCGACGCGATCGGCCGGACGTTGTTCCGGCTCGTGGCCAGCCATCGCCGCCTCCTCGAATGGATCACCGCCGCCCAATCCAAGCAAAGCGTGCGGGCCGGGTGGGCTGGCCTCTACGGCAAGATGGCGGGAAGCGTCGTGGTCGCGCTTGTTGCCGCCGGCGTGGTCTGGCTGGCCGGCGCCGCGGCGGTGCCGGTGGCCGCCCCGTTCGTACTGGCCTGGCTGCTGGCGCCCGCGGTCGCCGACTGGGTGAGCCGCCCGCCCCGGGATGCCGGCAGCCTGCGGATCAAACCCGCCGAGGCGGCCTCGCTCCGCCTCATTGCGCGCCAGACCTGGCGCTTCTTCGAGACGTTCGTGACCGAGGCGGACAACATGCTGCCGCCGGACAACTTCCAGGAGGCGCCGACTCCCGTCGTGGCGCATCGCACATCGCCGACCAATCTCGGTCTGCTGCTCCTGTCGACGGCCGCTGCCCGCGAGTTCGGCTGGATCGGAACCGCCGAGGCGGTGGAGCGTATTGAAGCCACCCTCGCGACGATGGAGAGGCTGCAACGGTTTCGCGGCCATTTTTTCAACTGGTACGACACGAGTGATCTGCGTGCCCTCGAGCCGCGCTACGTCTCGACCGTGGACAGCGGCAACCTCGCCGGACATCTGATCGCGCTGGCCAACGCCTGTGGCGCCTGGCGCATACGAGGCGCTGTGCAGCCCGATGGCGCGCGCGGTGCTTCCGACAGTCTCGACCTCGCCCGCGAGGCCTTGACGGCGCTGTCCGACGACCGCCGCACCCATCTCGTCACGCGGGCCGAGCTCGTT
The DNA here is from genome assembly GCA_903929895.1 of uncultured Alphaproteobacteria bacterium. Classification (GTDB taxonomy): domain Bacteria; phylum Pseudomonadota; class Alphaproteobacteria; order Reyranellales; family Reyranellaceae; genus Reyranella. Next base: position 1,312 of record CAIYWM010000238.1, on the reverse strand, counting down.
CGGGCGTTCGACGAGCTCGCGGCGGCCCTGTCCGACGCGCCACTCCGGCTCGAAGCGGCACGGACCCTGGCGGAAACCGCCGTCGATCTCGCACGCACGCTTGCGAGCGAGCGCGCCGATCCGGAGAGCGCCGACATGCTGTTCTGGATCGAGGCGGCTCACCGCACGATTGCCAGCCATCATCGCGACGCCGGGGCCGACCGGATGAGGGACGATCTGGACCGTCGCCTGCTCACGATCGAGACATCCGCGCGGGCCATGGCGAGCGCCATGGAGTTCGACTTCCTGTTCGATGAGAGCCGCCGACTGTTGTCGATCGGCTTCCTGGTCTCCGAGGACCGGCTCGACCTCAATTGCTACGACCTTCTGGCCTCCGAAGCGCGACTGGCGAGCTTCGTCGCCATCGCGGCGGGCGACATTCCGGCGCGACACTGGTTCCGGCTGGGCCGCGAGGTGACGCCGGTCGCCCACAGCGCGGCCCTGGTCTCGTGGTCGGGATCGATGTTCGAGTATCTGATGCCGTCGCTGGTGATGCGTGCGCCGTTCGGCAGTCTGCTCGAAAGGACCAACCGTCTCATCGTCCGTCGGCAGATCCAGTACGCGACCGAGCTCGGTCTGCCGTGGGGGATATCGGAGTCGGCCTACAATGCGCGCGACAAGGAATTGACCTACCAGTACTCGAACTTCGGCGTGCCCGGACTCGGCTTCAAGCGCGGCCTGAGCGAGAACCTCGTCATTGCGCCCTATGCGACCGGCCTGGCCGCCATGGTCGATCCCGCGGCGGCGGCCGCCAATTTCGGACGGCTGGCCGCCATCGGAGCGCGCGGCCGCTACGGCTTCTACGAGGCGCTCGATTTCACGCCCTCGCGTCTGCCGGACGGCGAGTCGCGTGCGATCGTGCTTGCCTACATGGCCCATCACCAGGGCATGACGGTGGTTGCCATTGCCAACGCCTTGCTCGACGGCGTGATGCGGTCACGTTTTCATGCTGAGCCGGGCGTGCAGGCGACGGAGCTGCTGCTGCAGGAGCGGGCGCCGCGCGATGTCGCGGTCGCCCATCCGCGCGCCGAGGAAGTCGGCGCCAGCGCGCTGGCAAGGGATGCGGAGCCGGCGCTGGTACGGCGCCTGCGCAATCCGCACGCCGCCAGCCCGTCGGTGCATCTCCTGTCGACCGGACGCTATTCGGTCATGCTGACGGCGGCGGGCTCCGGCTACAGTCAGTGGGGCACCCAGGCGGTGACCCGGTGGCGCGAGGACACGACGCGCGACGACTGGGGGAGCTACATCTTCCTGCGCGACGTCGAGAACGGCG
>CAIYWM010000237.1 GCA_903929895.1 uncultured Alphaproteobacteria bacterium | reverse complement strand
GCCGGCTGCGCAACCTGGTCGCCCTTCTGGCGCAACGTCACGGCGGAGAACGTGAAGGAAGCGCAGGCGCTGGGCCTCAAGGTCATTCCCTGGACGGTGAACGCGCCGGCCGAGATGGCCCGGCTGATCGACCTGGGCGTGGACGGGCTGATCACCGACTATCCCGATCGCGGCCTCCAGGTTATTGCATCGAAAGGGCTGAAAGTTCGCTAGGCGGTTGACTCGCGGCCCTTCGGTGTTCTGTATACAGGCCATGCGTCCGATCCAGCCTGAACCCGATCTTTCCGAGCGTATCCACGATTCCGTCCTGGAGGCGATCTGCTCGGGCGAGCTGAAGGCCGGCGCCCGGATCACCCAGGAGGAGATCGCCCAGCAGTTCGGCGTGTCCCGCCAGCCGGTCCTGCAGGCGATGATGCTGCTGCGCCGCGAGGGCTTCCTGATCGACGCCGGCCGCAAGGGCGTCTGCGTCGCCCCGCTCGACGTCCAGCAGGCGCGCAATCTCTACGTCGTCCGCGCCGCGCTCGACGGTGCGGCCGCCCGGCTCGCCGCCTCGAACTACACGCCCCATCTCGTGCAGCGCGGCCGCGCCCTGCTCGACGTCGGCCGTCGCGCCGTGGCGAGCGGCTACGTGCCGTCGGTCATCGAGGCCGACATCGATTTCCATCTCTTCGTCTACGAGGCCTCGGGCAATCCCCTGATCGGCGAGACCGCCCAGCCGCACTGGCAGCATCTGCGCCGGGTGATGGCCGCGGCCTTGAGCGAGGAGGATCTGCGGATCAGTGTGTGGGACGAACACGAGGGTATCCTGCGCGCGCTCGAGGCGGGCCAGGCGGCCGAGGCCGAAGCGCTGTGCCGCGGCCATGCCGAGCAGATGGCCGACATTCTCACGGGACGATTGAAGGCCTTGATTTCCCGCGCCGCCTGAAGACGGCGCTTTCTATAAAGCAAAGGAGGAACCGCCATGAAGCTCACCTCTGAGCAGCTCCGGCAATTCGACGAAGAAGGCTATCTTTTCTTTCCGGACTATTTCTCGCCGGAAGAGACGAAGATTCTCAAGACCTCGGTGCCCGAGGTCTTCGCGCAGCGCCGCCCCGAGAACGTGCGCGAGAAGACCGGCGACGTGGTGCGCACCGCCTTCGCGGTTCACACCTATCATCCGGTGTTCGAGGCGCTGGTCCATCATCCGCGCTTCGTGGAGCCGGCCGAGCAGCTCCTGAAGGACAAGACCTACATCCACCAGTTCAAGATCAACGGGAAGGCCGCGTTCGACGGCGACGTCTGGCAGTGGCACCAGGACTACGGCACCTGGAAGGCCGACGACGCCATGCCGGAGCCGCGCGCCATGAACCTCGCGGTGTTCATCGACGAGGTGAACGAGTTCAACGGTCCGCTCTGGTTCATTCCCAAGAGCCACAAGAAGGGCGCGATCGAGGCCAGCCACGACCTGACCACGACCTCCTATCCGCTGTGGGTGATCGACAACGACACGATCGCCAAGCTGGTCGACCAGGGCGGCATCGTCGCGCCCAAGGGCGGCCCGGGCTCGGCGATCTTCTTCCACGGCACGCTGGTGCACGGCAGCGGACCCAACATGTCGCCGTGGGACCGCCAGATCATCTATGTGACCTACAATTCGGTCAGCAACGCGATCCGCCAGTTCAAGCGGCCGGAATACATCGCGCATCGCGACTTCACGCCGGTCGACGCCTGGGAAGACGATGCGGTGATCCGCGCCGTCAACCGCAAGGTCGCGGCGGAATAGACAACAAACCCGGGAGGAAACCATGAGTCTCCATCGCATGCTTCTGGCGCGCGCCGCCGAAGCCAATCCGCTGCGCATCGGCGTCATCGGCGCCGGCAAGTTCGGCTCGATGTACCTGTCGCAGATCCCGACGACGCCGGGCATCCATCTGCTGGGCATCGCCGACCTCTCGCCCGACCGCGCGCGCGAGAACCTGGCGCGGCTCGGCTGGAAGCCCGACGT
>CAIYWM010000236.1 GCA_903929895.1 uncultured Alphaproteobacteria bacterium | reverse complement strand
GTCGGTGTAGTGGCTGAGCGAGTTGACGGCCTTGATGGACATGACCGGCCCCTCGAAGGTCGCCATCCCGTAGAAGCCGACGGCGGTCACGGAGAAGCGCAGGCCAGGGTCGGTGCGGAGCTTGTCCCACGCGCCCGACAGCGTCATCAGGCCGTTGATCATGCCGCCCCAGCTCGGCATCCAGAGCATCACCGAGAAGGCCATTCCCAGCGTCTGGGCCCAGTCGGGCAGGGACGTGTAGTGCAGGTGATGCGGGCCGGCCCAGATGTACATGAACACCAAGGACCAGAAATGGATGATCGACAGCCGGTAGGAGTAGACCGGCCGGTTCGCCGCCTTCGGGATGTAGTAGTACATCATGCCGAGGAAGGCCGCGGTCAGGAAGAAGCCGACGGCGTTGTGGCCGTACCACCACTGGATCATCGCGTCCTGGACGCCCGACCACGCGCCGTAGCTCTTCGTTCCCGTGATCGAGACCGGCAGGGCCAGGTTGTTGACGATGTGGAGCATCGCGACGGTGATGATGAAGGCCAGGTAGAACCAGTTGGCGACGTAGATGTGCGGCTCCTCGCGCTTCATCACCGTGCCGAGATAGGCGATCAGATAGGCCACCCACACGATGGTGAGCCACAGGTCGACGAACCATTCGGGCTCGGCGTACTCCTTGCTCTGCGTGATGCCGAACAGGTAGCCCAGCGCCGCGGCGACGATGAAGAACTGGTAGCCCAGCAGCACGAACCAGCCGAGCGCCTCGCCGCCGAACAGCCGCGCGCGGCAGGTCCTCTGCACTATGTGAAAGGCCGTGCCGATCAGCGCGGTGCCGCCGAAGGCGAAGATGGCGGCGGACGTATGCAGCGGCCGCAGACGGCCGAACGTCAGGTAAGGGCTGTCGAAGCTGAGCTGCGGCCAGACGAGCTGGGCGGCGATGACGACACCGACCAGGAAGGCCGCGATGCCCCAGAACATCGTCAATATGACGGCCGCGCGGATCACGTCCTCGACGTAACGTGGCGCCGGACGCTGGTCGGCTGTCAATACGGCTTGGCTCGGCATGCTCACTCCCCGAATGGTCGCAGGGACACTAGGAGGTGGCGCCGGCCGCTCCCTTGATTTGGGTCAAGGCCGGTGCGCTGATCGGCGGATCACAATGACGCATGCAACCTGAATGTGAGGCGCCATGAGCGAGACCATTGCGGTGTTTCCGACGCCCCGGCCACTCATCCGGCGCGTTCCTGTCGATCGTCCCTGGACGTGGCTTGCCGCCGGCTGGCGCGACATGGTGGCCGCACCCGGCGCCAGTCTCGCCTATGGAATCGTGCCGGTGGCCGCCGGATGGCTGGCCATCGTGTTGATGCTGCGCTTGGATCTGCCCTATCTCGTGCTGCCGCTCAGCGCCGGCTTCTTCTATGTCGGGCCCTTCATCGCCACCGGACTGTACGAGATCAGCCGCCGCCTCGAGGCCGGGCAGCCCGTCGACGGCAAATCCACCCTGATGGCGTGGCGGAGAAATCCCGAGCAGATCGCGCTCATGGGCGTGCTTCTCCTCTTGTTCCATCTGGGATGGATGAGAATGGCGCAGCTCCTCTTCGCCCTCTTCGAATTTCGCACCGTCCCCTCCTGGGACCGCTTTCTCGACCTCGTCTGGACGACCTCGAAGAGCCTGCCGTTCCTGGCGCTGGGCATCGGCCTGGGTGCCTTTCTGGCGGCCATCGCCTTCGCGATCGGCGCCTTTTCCATTCCCTATCTCCTGGACCGGCGGAACTCGAACATGTTCGAGGCGATCGCGACTTCGGTGGCCGCGACCCGCCTCAACTTCCGGCCGATGCTCCTGTGGGCCTGCCTGATCGTGTTCCTCACCGGCGTCGGCATGGTCCCGGGATTGCTAGGCCTGGTCGTGACCCTGCCGCTGGTCGCCCACGCAACGTGGCACGCCTACCGTGACGTCATCCACTTCGAGCCGGAGCCTGCTTCCTGACGCTGCAGGGCTGGCTACGTAGAGTCCCCTAGGTCAATTCCGTAATTGCCGGCTGGCGCACATCCTCTTAGCCAGCTGTCCAGAGTAGGAGCGCCACGCGCAGTGACGGCGTTGGTGCAGGAGGGCAACATGACCAGGGAAGACAAAAGGATGACCTCCGAGGAGTTGGTCCATGACGCCGGGTCCGTTGGACTGTGGCTGTTCGCCGCCATCCTGCTCGTTCTGGCTGCGGCTGCGGTTCTCGAGTCCATCGCGACACGCTGAAATCTCGATGGTCGGGGGCTGTCAGAGCCTCTGGCTCGCCAGGGCGAGCATGATCATTGCGTTGCCGGCGAGGAGCGGCGGGCTGACCCATCGCGCGATCGTCCGCAGATGCCGCCGCATGATCAATCCGCCCCAACCGACGGCGACGAGCGCAGGAACGGTCCCGAGCGCGAAGCAGGCCATGGCGATGGCTCCCGACACAACCGAGCCGGTGCCGGCCGCGGCGGCCAGGGCCGCGTAGAGAAGACCGCAGGGGAGGAAGCCCAGGACGACGCCCAGCCCGTACCGCGCCAGCGCGGTGCGCGAAGCGGAGAGCGGTCCGGCGAGGCGCGCCAGCACGGTCGTCCCGGGCGCGGCGGCATTTACGGCCATGCCGAGGGCCTGCGCCGCGAGCAGGCCGGCTGCCACGATCAGCAGGATGGCCGACAGCCAGCCGAACATCTCCAGGGAGGCAAACACTGCCGTCGCGCCTCCGGCCACGGCTCCCAGCGCCGTGTAGGTGGTGAAACGGCCGAGATGGTAGGGCACGAGCAGGGCGCCGGTCAGCCGGCGCCATTCGCCATAGGAGCGATCCCCCGGCTCCTCGGCCGAGGCCATGACCTGGCCCAGCACGAACGGCCCGCACATGCCCACGCAATGCACGAGGCTGCCGGCAAGGCCGGCCAGGAGCAACGCCACCGGCAGGCCGAGCGGCGTCGAGGCGGCAGCCATGAGGCCGTCGCCGCACATCGCGAAGAAACGGGAAATGATGTCCATCGACCGCAATGGACCACGATTTTCCCCGGCGGCGATTGACCTGCGTCAAGGTCGCGCGCTTCGCGGCCCGGCAGGATCGGCGCACCTTCAGGAGGATGCCCATGGCCTACAAGACGATTCTCGTTCACTGCGATGCCAGCCCGAAGGTTGGCCAGAGGCTGACCGTGGCGGCTGAACTGGCGGAGCGCTATGGCGCCCATCTGGTCGGCATGCATGCCCGTCCCCCGCTCGAAGCGCCGATCTTCTTCGAAGGCGGCGTCGCCATGGATTCGCTGTTCGCCAGCTACGAAGCCAGCGCCGATGCCGACCAGGCCGCCGCGCTCACGGCCTTCGAAAAGGCCGCGAAGGAACGCCGCGTTCCCTCGCATGAATGGCGCGTGACCGACGGCTTCATCGATTCCGAGCTCGTCATCCAGGCGCGCTATACGGATCTCCTCGTCCTGGGTCAGACGGACCCCGATGCCCAGACGCCGACCCCATCGGACCTGCCCGAAGCCGTCGTCCTGGCAAGCGGCCGGCCGACCCTCGTCGTCCCGCATATCGGCGTGCGCGCTCCGGTCGGCGAGTCCGTGCTGCTCTGCTGGAATGCCAGTCGCGAAAGCGCGCGGGCGGCGGCCGATGCCCTGCCGTTCCTGCGGATGGCGAAGAAGGTCGTCATTCTCGTGGTCGACCCGCGCACGTCTCCGGACGGCCACGGCGCCGAGCCGGGTGCCGATGTGGCGCTGTGGCTCACGCGTCACGGGGTGAAGGTCACGGTCCAGCGCGACGTTGCCGCCGACAGCGATGTGGGCGCCATCATCCTGTCGCGCGCCGCGGATATCGGCAGCGACCTCATTGTCATGGGCGTCTACGGTCACTCGCGCGTGCGCGAGATGGTGCTGGGCGGCGTGAGCCGCACGCTTCTGTCCAGCATGACCATTCCCGTGCTGATCTCGCACTGATGGACGCCACCACCATCGCGGCCTACGACCGGTCGGTCCCTCGCTATACGAGCTACCCGACGGCCGCCCAGTTCCACGGTGCCATAGGTGCCGTGCAGCACAAAGCGTGGCTTGGAGACCTGGGCCGCGACTGCTCGACGATCTATCTCCATGTGCCCTTCTGCGCACGCCTGTGCTGGTACTGTGCCTGCCACACGGCGGCGATGAACCGTTCGGAATCGCTTGGCGCCTACGCCCGTGCACTCGCCAAGGAGATCGATCTCGTCGCCGAGGCCGTGCCGGGAATGATGGTCGGCCAGATCCAGTGGGGCGGCGGTACGCCGTCGCAGCTGGGTTCGGCGAACATCGTCGCGGTGGCAAAGCGGCTGGCCGCGCGCTTCGACCGGCGCAGCGGCTCGGAAACCTCCATGGAGGCGGATCCGCGCTTCTGTGACGAGGAATTCGTGGCGACGATGCGGGACATCGGCGTCGACCGCGTGAGTTTCGGTGTCCAGGATTTCGACATCGACGTGCAGAAGGCGATCAACCGCTTGCAGTCGATCGAGGATACCGCCGCCGCCATCGCGAGGATCCGTGCCGCCGGCATCGCCCGCATCAACATCGATCTCGTCTACGGTTTGCCGAAGCAGACGCCGGAGACGCTTGCCCGCACGCTCGACGCCGCGCTCGCACTGGCGCCGGACCGCTTTGCCGTCTTTGCCTACGCGCATGTCCCGTGGATGAAGGCGCGACAACGCCTGATCGACACGGAGAGCCTGCCGGGGGCGGAGGCGCGCGCCGCCATGTCCCGTCTCGTGGCGGAACGCCTGGTCGAGGGCGGCTACAAGAAGGTCGGTCTCGATCACTATGCGCGGCCGAACGACCCGCTTTCGACTGCGGCGGACCGCGGCCGGCTGCGCCGGAGTTTCCAGGGGTATGTCGTGGTCGACCAGCCATCCGTCGTCGGCCTGGGCGCTTCGGCGATTTCGAGCCTGCCGCGCGGCTATACCCAGAACGTCACCGATCCGGGACGCTACCAGTCGCTGATCGAGGCGGGCTGCTTCCCCTCGGTGCGGGGCCTGGAGCTCACCGCGGCGGACCGGCTGCGCGGCGAGATCATCGAGAGATTGATGTGCAGTTTCTCGGTCGATCTGGATGACGTCTGCCGCCGGCATGGCGCCTCGACCCAATCGTTTATTTCCGAGGTGGCCGGGCTTCCCCAGCTGGTCAGCGACGGCATCATCCAGCGCGATGGCGCGTCACTGCACGTCACCGAGCGCGGCCGTCCGCTGGTGCGTTTCGTCTGCGCCGCTTTCGATACCCACCTCGGTCATGCCGACGGCCGGCATTCACGCGGGATTTGAAGAAGGAACCGTCATGAGCACTTACCAAATGGTCTCCCGGCACGTCGAGGCGGCGCTGGCCGAGGCATCGAAGCAGGGCATAGCCGACGACGTGGTCGCGCGGTGCCTGCTCTCCGAGGCCATTCGCATCTTCCGGTTGGGCCGGCCGATCGACGACATCGCGGCGGAGCTGACGGCGGCGATCGACAATCTCGACGAGGATGCGCCGCTCTCCTTCATAAGACCCTGATTGAGGTGATCCCTCGAAGCTGGCGCATGCTATAAGTTACAGTGTCATGGTGATGCGCCGATGAGCCGGATGCTCCGATGAGCGAAACGTCGATCGCGCTTGCGCTCGAGGCGGCGGAAGCGCGCCTGCGGTCCATCCTGCAGACCGTGCCCGATGCCATGATCATCATCGACGAGCGGGGCCGTATCGAATCGCTCAGCACGACCGCGGAACGCCTGTTCGGCTACGAGGCGGACGAAGCGTGCGGCCGCAATGTCAGCCTCCTGATGCCATCGCCCTATCGCGAGCAGCACGACGCCTATATCGGGCGCTACCTCTCGACCGGCGAGCGCCGGATCATCGGCATCGGCCGCATCGTGGTGGGCCGGCGCAAGGACGGGACGACGTTCCCGATGCATCTCACGGTGGGCGAGCTGCGCGCCGGGGACCGCCACCACTTCACGGGCTTCATCCGCGACCTGACCGACCAGCAGCTTACAGAGGACCGGCTGAAGGAGCTGCAATCTGAGGTGACCCACATGTCGCGGTTCACGGCGCTGGGCGAGATGGCCTCGACGCTCGCGCACGAGATCAACCAGCCGCTGACCGCCATCAGCAACTATCTCAAGGGCTCGCGCCGCCTGCTCGAGCGGATGGAGGGCGAGCACGTCGAGATGCTCCGCGATGCGGTCTCCAAGGCCGCCGACCAGGCCCTGCGGGCCGGGCAGATCATCCGTCGCCTGCGTGAATTCGTGGCGCGCGGGGAGAGCGAGCGGCGGATCGAGAGTCTTCCCAAGTTGATCGAGGATGCCAGCACGCTCGCACTCGTTGGTGCGAGGGAGCACGGCATTGCGGTCACGTTCAGGCTCGATCCCGCCGCCGATCTCGTGCTCGCCGACCGCATCCAGATCCAGCAGGTGCTCGTCAACCTGATGCGCAATGCCATTGAGGTGATGAGCGAGGGAGGGAGCGTCCGCCGGCTCGACATCGCGACGGCGGCGGGACCCGAAGACCAGGTCGAGGTGACTGTCGCCGATACCGGGTCCGGTCTCGCCCCTGAGGTGGCGAGACAGCTTTTCCAGCCCTTCGTCACGACCAAGCGCAAGGGCATGGGGCTCGGACTTTCGATCTGTCGCACGATCGTCGAGGCCCATGGCGGCAAGATCTGGGTGGATTCGCCTCCGGGGGGAGGCACGATCTTCCACTTCACCCTGCGCGCGGCCGCTGACGGCCGGGAGACGGACGATGCCTAGCCAGGTCGTTCATGTGATCGACGACGATGTCGATGTCCGCCAATCGCTTGCCTTCCTGCTCAGCACGGCGGGCCTTGCCGTGCGAGTGCACGATTCCGCGATTGCGTTCCTGAAGGCCCTGCCGGACGCCCAGCCGGGTTGCGTGGTCACCGACATCCGCATGCCGGAGATGGACGGGCTGGAACTGCAGCGCCGTCTTGTCGACCTGAGGGCCGGCTTTCCCGTGATCGTGATGACCGGCCACGGCGACGTGCCCATGGCGGTGGAGGCGATGAAGGCCGGCGCCGTCGACTTCATCGAGAAGCCGTTCGACGACGAAGCCCTTCTGTCGGCGATCAGATCTGCCCTCGACAGCCATTCCCGCAACCGCGAGCGCGAGGACCGCATCATGGCGATCCGCAAGCGATTGGACGCCCTGTCCGGTCGGGAACGCGACGTCCTGCGAGGTCTTGCCGCCGGCAAGGCGAACAAGGTGATCGCCTACGACCTCGGCATCAGCGCCCGAACGGTCGAGGTCTATCGCGCGAACGTGATGACCAAGATGCAGGCCGACAGCCTTTCCGAACTGGTGCGCATGGTCCTCCTGGCCGAGGGAGACTCCTAGAATTTGCGCTGGATCAACGCGGTTCCACGCGCCGCGGGCGACGTTGCTGCATGTCGAAGGCTCCCGATGTCATTTTGCTCGTCGACGACGATGCTGCCGTGCGCAATGCGCTCAAGTTCTCGCTTGAGATGGAGGGCTTCAGCGTCCGGCTCTATCCGACTCCGGAGGCTCTCCTGGAGGAGAGTGACCTTCCGGCCGTCGGATGCCTCGTCATCGACTACCGAATGCCCGAGATCGATGGGCTCGAGCTCGTGGAGCGGCTGCGGAACCGCGGCGTTGCCTTGCCGGTCCTCCTGATCAGCGGCCGGGTGACCCGTTCCCTGCGCGACCGGGCGTCCGGTTTGGGGGTCAGGGACGTGCTGGAGAAGCCGCTCTCCGATCTGGCCGGCAGCATCAGGCGAGTCCTGGATGATGGGCCCTGACGGGAATGTGCCGCTGCCGGCGACGATCCTCGGCTTCGTGCTCCGCTCGTCCGGGCGCCACCAGGCGGCGCTGGCCGTGCTGTCGGTGCTCGTCTTCCTGTTGAGCGCGGCTCCCCTGGAGCTGCAGCGCCGTGTGATCAATGTCCTGGTGGACCGCGGCGCCTTCGAAACCGTGCTGTGGCTGGCCGCCGCCTATGTCGGCGTCGTGCTCTCCGAGCAGAGCCTGAAACTCTGTCTCAACGTGTACCGCGGATGGGTCGCCGAGGATTCGGTGCGCCGCCTGCGCGGCCTGGTCGGAGAATATGCCGACCGTGCGACGCGGGACGTCAGCGGCGAGGAAGCCGGCATTGAGATTTCCATGGTGCTCGAGGAGGCTGAACCGATCGGCGGCTTCACCGGCGTCAGCCTGTCCGAGCCGCTGCTGCAGGGCGGCGTGCTGACGAGCGTCATCGTCTACATGCTCTATCTCGACTGGCGCATGACCCTTCTGGGCCTCGCGTTCTTCCTGCCGCAGGTCTTCTTCGTTCCTCTCCTTCAGCGTGCCATCAACCGGCGTGCTCAGTCGCGCATACTGGTCAAGCGCGGCATCAGTGGCGGGCTGGTGAGCCGCATCTCCGGGCGCGGGGGCTCGGACGGACGCATCGGCTGGGGCTGGACGCAGGACCCGATCGAGCGCGTGTTCACGCTCAACATGGGAATCTACAGGATCAAGTTCACGATGAACCTGCTGATGAACATGATGCATCACCTGGCCGTCGCCTCCGCACTCTGTTTCGGCGGCTGGCAGGTCCTGCAGGGAACGATCGAGGTGGGAACCGTGGTCGCGGTGGTGGCGGGGCTCGGCAAGCTCAACGACCCCTGGGGCGACATCGTGAACTGGGCCCGCGAACTGGCCGTCGTCGGGATCAAATACCGGCTGTTCGCGGGTGTCCTCGAGGGTCTGGTGACCCCGGCGGGCGACCGCCGGCCTACGTAGAATCCCTTAGTTCAAGACCCAAATGGTCGGCCGGCCCCTCGGGCCCTATCCCTGTGCCTGTCAGAAACAGCCAGTCGGGAGCCAGCCATGCACACGAATTCAGCGATTTCCGCCCGTATTCCTGCTGCCGTCGCCCTGCGTGGAGCTGCAAACCTGCAGCCTGCGGGTACCCTGACGGCCGGCCAGCCGCGGATGCTGGCGAAGGGCGAGGAGCTGTTCGCCGAAGGAGATCCGGCGGATCATTTCTACAAGGTGGTTTCGGGCTCGATCCGGACCTGCAAGCTGCTGAGCGACGGTCGCCGGCAGATCGATGCCTTCCATCTGCCGGGCGACATCTTCGGCCTCGAAGCCGGCGCCGAACACCGCTTCACCGCCGAAGCGCTGGGCGACGCCACCCTCGTGGCCTTCCGCCGCTCCCGACTGGCGGAACTGACGGCTGCCGATCCGGACTTCGCCAACCAGGTTCTTGCTTCCATGATGAAGTGCCTCGGCCGCGCCCAGGACCACATGCTTCTGCTCGGCCGCAAGACGGCGCAGGAGAAGATCGCGACCTTCCTGCTCGACATGGCCAAGCGCATCTCCAGTGACGACGAGCATGTCGAACTGCCGATGCAGCGCTCCGACATTGCCGACCATCTCGGTCTCACGATCGAGACGGTGTCGCGGACGCTGACCTGCTTTGCGCGCCAGGGCCTGATCCGCCTGCAGGCCGGCAGCCGGTCGGTCGATCTGTGCAACATGGCCGCCTTGCGCAAGCTCGACGCCTGATCCGGCGAAGCCGCCGGACCGAGCTGGTCCGGGGCTCTGCCCATGCGTCGATCAGCGATTGGCGTGCCGCCTGACGGTGACGACGGCAGCCTGGGACTGTTGCGACCGCAGGTATTGCGCGGTCGCCGAGGCCAGGCAGACTCCCAGCAGCATGAACGAGCTACATGTGAGCAGCAGCACGTGGATCGAGATATCGGTCATCGAACTCTCCTTGGCTCCACGATGATCAGTGGGAAGCGGCGCCGGCCGGAGCATTGGGCCGCAGTCGATCGATCGCCTTGAACGACCGCCTCGCATAGGCGAGCAGCTCGCCGTCGGTCGGATGATCCATCGCCTCGACCCCGACGAGGGTCGCCTTGACGTGCGGCAGATGCTTTTCGAGGTGCCGGACGAGGTCCTGCTTGGCCTGCGCCGGGCCGACCAGAAGCCACTCCTCGGTACCGCGGACGGCATCGACGATATGATCGAGGAAGCTCAAGTCGAGCGCCGCATGGCCCGCGCCGATGACGCCCGCCTTGTGATGCACCTTGCGAAACGGGCTGTGGGCCTTGATGGTCTCGCGCTCCACGTCGTCGGCGTTGAAGCGGAACACGTGGGCTTCCTTGCTGTCCATCCAGACGATGGCGTGACTGTGGGTCATGTTTTCTCCCGGTGACGATGTGGCGACATCCTGCGCCGGCGGGCGCGGCGACGCGTTGATTCAGGTCAATCGTCGGACGATGTCGGACCGGACGACTGCCGGCGCGTGGCCACCGCGCGCAGTTCGCTCATTCCTTTGCCGGTCAATGGATCCACGACGTGCAGCCCGTTGCAGGCGAGGCAGTGCTGTCCGACGAACGTGGGCAGGGGACCGGTGGCTCCTTCGTAGCGGCCCTGGACATTGTAGCCCGTGGTCGGGCAGCGGAAGACGAACGTGCGCACGGTGTCATTTTGTCTCGGCACCCACGATGCGCTTTGATTCAGGTCAAAGCGGAGCGGGCCTCCGCCGACGATCTTTCCCCCAGAGGGGATTTCTCATGACCAAGTGCGCTTCCAAGGACAGGTTCGGCTACCTCGGGACGGAGGCTGCCGCCCTGCGTGAACACCTTGACCAGGCGTCCGCCGCCATTGCGCGTGCCGCACAGAGCGAGGGCACGGAGGCCGCCACCGCGGCGGCCGAAGCGGCGCGGGAGCTGCTGGCGCGTGCGGGGCTGCTGGCCGACGAATGGGTCGACAAGGCCAAGAGCGCGGCGCAAGCGGTGGATGCGGGGCAGGAAGGACTTGCCGACATCGTCCGGCGCAAGCCGCTCGCCGCCCTCGGGCTGGCCACGGCCGCCGGCTTCGTACTGGCGCTCCTGGTGCGGCGCAAATGAGCGTTGCGTCGGAAACCGGCTCGTTGGTGTTCGCCCTGGCCCGGTCGGCTGCGACCCTGGGCGCCGGCGTCCTCATCGCCTCCGGGCGGCGTCTTGCGGCCACCGTGGCCGCCTATCTTCTGGTCGGCCTGCTGCTGGCCGTCAGCCTCGCGTTCCTGACGCTGTCTGCCTATCGTGCGATCGTCGCGTCGGTCGGCGATGTCTATGCCCCCCTGATCGTCGGTTGCTTCTACCTGGTGGCGGGCCTGATCGCGGCGCTCGTTGCGCAGATGCGCCGTCGCTAGGGTTCATGCTCAAGGTCCGAAAGCTCGGCATCGACGCCTGCCAGGAGACCGTCGCCTATCTCGCCCGCCGCTGCGGGCATTATCGCGCCCAGGAGTTCATGGCCCTCGCCCGGATCGAGATCTGGGGCGGCGGCCGCCGCATCGTCGCCACGCTGAACATCGTCGACGACGAGTCGATCATGGCGACCGACGAACTGGGCCTGTCCGAACTCGCCTATCGCCAGCTCGGCCTTCCCGCGGGAACGGCCGTGGAAATCGCCCAGGCGGGACCGCCGCCCAGCCTCGACCATGTCCGTGCCAAGATCGATGGCGCCGAACTCGATCCCGCCGCCTACCAGGAAATCGCGCGTGACCTGGCCGCGCATCGCTATTCCAAGATGGAGATCGCAGCCTTCCTGATCGCCGGCGCACGCTTCACGACGGCGCCTGAGGTGCTCTCGATGACCCGCGCGATGGCGGCCGTCGGGGGCCGCCTTTCGTGGAGCAGCGAGATGGTCGTCGACAAGCACTGCATCGGCGGCATTCCGGGCAACCGGACCTCGATGATCGTCGTCCCGATCGTGGCCGCGCACGGCCTCACCATCCCCAAGACGTCGTCGCGCGCGATCACCTCACCGGCCGGCACCGCCGACACGATGGAAGTGCTGGCAAGGGTCGATGTCGGCTCGGACGAGATGCACGAGATCGTGGCCGCCGAGAACGGCTGCCTGGTGTGGGGGGGGCATGCCAACCTCTCTCCGGCGGACGATGTCCTGATCTCGGTCGAGCGGCCCCTGGCGATCGACACGCCCGAACAGATGGTCGCCTCGATCCTGTCGAAGAAGCTGGCGGCCGGATCCACGCATCTCGTCCTCGATCTGCCGGTCGGACCGACGGCGAAGCTGCGGGACCGCGAGCGATTCGTCAGGCTGCGCAAGCTGTTCGAGTATGTGTCCGACCAGATCGGTATCAATACGACCGTCCTGGCGACCGACGGCAGCCAGCCCATCGGCCGCGGCATCGGCCCGTGGCTCGAGGCGCGCGACGTCATGCAGGTGCTGGAACGGCATCCCGAGGCGCCCCGCGACCTGGAGGAGCGTGCCGTGCTGCTGGCCGGCCACGTGCTCGAGTTCGATCCCGCGCTGCGCGGTGGCCAGGGAATCGTGCGGGCACGCGAACTGCTCCACAGCGGCGCGGCGCTCGCGAAAATGCGACGGCTGATCGCGGCCCAGGGGGCGCCCCCGCAGGCGACCAGCCTAGGGACGCTCACG
This sequence comes from uncultured Alphaproteobacteria bacterium, assembly GCA_903929895.1. Taxonomy (GTDB): domain Bacteria; phylum Pseudomonadota; class Alphaproteobacteria; order Reyranellales; family Reyranellaceae; genus Reyranella. The sequence goes on along the minus strand of CAIYWM010000236.1, from coordinate 2,468 downwards.
CATGACGTCCCGGCGACCGAGGACGGTGTCGTGACGGCGATCGACTGCCTCCGTCTGGCGCGCGTGGCCCGCCTCGCCGGAGCGCCGATGGACAAGGGGGCGGGCGTCGATCTGTTCAAGCGAATCGGCGATCCCGTGCAGCGGGGCGAGCCGCTCTACCGGATCCATGCGGTATTCGAGGCCGACTTCCGTTTCGCCACCCAGTTCGCCGCGGCGGGGGCCGGCATGACCATCGGGCGGCGCGCATGACCCTGTCGCTGCACATCCATGGGGCTGCCGGTACCGTCACGGGATCCTGCCACCGCCTGGTGACGCCGCGGGGCACGCTTCTGGTCGACTGCGGCATGTTCCAGGGGCCGAAGTCTTTGCGGGCCCTGAACTATCGGGCCTTTCCCTTCGCGCCGGCAGAGATCGCCGCGGTGCTGCTCACGCATGCCCATATCGATCACAGCGGCCTCTTTCCCAAGCTGACCCTCGCAGGATTCCAGGGGCGGGCGTTCGCCACCGAGGCGACGCGCGACCTGCTTCGCTGGCTATTGCCCGACGCGGGTGCCATCCAGGAATACGACGTCGAGCGCCTGAACCGCCGCAACGCCCGCCGGGCCGAGCCCGAGGTCGTGCCGATCTATACGAGGGCCGACGCCGAGGCTTCGCTCTCCTTCATCGACGCGCAGCCCTACGATCGCTGGTTCGAGCCGCTGCCCGGCGTGCGGGCCCGCATGCGCAATGCCGGCCATATTCTTGGCAGCGCCTTCATCGAGATCGAAGTCGATGCCGCACCGCGCCCGCTGCGGCTCGTCTTCTCCGGCGATCTCGGGCCGCTCGACAAGGCCCTGCAGCCCGATCCCGCGCGCCCGGGGCGCGCCGATGTGGCACTGATCGAGTCCACCTACGGCAACCGTTCCCGCGAGCCCATCTCCGAGGCCGGCCGCAGGGCTGTCCTGGGCCGCGAACTGGAGACCGCGCTGGCGGCCGGCGGCAATGTTGTCGTGCCAGTCTTCGCGGTCGAGCGGACGCAGGAAATCCTGGAGGATATTGCGGAGCTGAAGCGCGGCGGGAAGCTGCAGGGCGCGCAGGTCTTCCTCGATTCGCCGCTGGCCGGCCGAACCACCGAAGTGTTCCGCACCCATCGTTCCTCGCTCAGCCGGTCGGAGGGCGGACATGCGTTCAGTGGCGGCGAGTTCCGGGCGAGCGAGACCGTCGACCAGAGCCGTGCCATCGGGCGCATCCACGGCGGCGCGATCATCCTGGCCGGTTCGGGCATGTGCGATGCCGGACGGGTCAAGCATCATCTCAAGGACAATCTCTGGCGTACGGACTCCACCATCCTCTTCGTCGGATACCAGGCGCCCGGCACGCTGGGGGCGTTGATCCGCGGCGGTGCCGCGCAGGTGCGCATCCATGGCGAGGAAATTGGTGTCAGGGCCCGCATCCGGTCGATCGACTCGTATTCGGGTCATGCCGATCGCGAGGAGTTGGTCGCCTGGTGTGGGCCGATGCTGGACGGTCTCGGTTCCCTCATGCTCGTGCACGGGGAGCCGGAAGGGATCGATGGCCTCTGCGACGCGCTTGCGGCGGGCGGTGTCGACCGACGCCGTATCGTCGCACCGACCCTCGACGAGACATTCGTGTTCGTTCATCGCGACGGGCGCTGGATGGCGACTCCCGAGGCGGACGGGGTGCCGCGTCTCCCGCCCGAGGCCGCGAACGCGCGACGCGACTGGCACAACGACTATGCGCAGATGCTGCTGGATATCCGCGGAGCCCTGCAGGCCGCGCCCGACGACGCCGCGCGACATCGGCTCCTGCAGCAGCTGCGTCGTGTGCTGGGCAGCAGCGGCCGCTAGGGACCGAAGGCGGAAACAGGACACGACCGGAAGCGCCCGGACGCATCCTGTTTCGAATTCGCCGGGTGGCTACTTGCCCGCCTTGAGCGTGACCTCGGCCAGTCCAGCGGCGACGTTGAGGCCCACATTGCCCTCGACGCTGACCGGCTGCAGGCTGACCTGCTTGTTGCCGCCGCCGATCAGGACGTTGGCGCCCGCGCCCACGCCGACCGAGGCACTGGCCGTCGGACCGACATAGTCGCCCGCGAGCGCACCCTTGGCGACCTGGCCGGGGGCGAAGACCAGCCACACGACATGGCCCTGCTTGGTGAAGCCGAGATCGACGCCGTACTTCTTGATGGTGCCCGTGTAGTGGTCCGCAGTGCCGTCGGTCTTGGCGAGGATGCAATCGAGATCCTTCGAGGACCCGAACACGAATCCGACGCCACCGGCAACCGTGCAGGTCAGCGACCCGACATTCACGCCCTTGGGAGGCGTCTGCGCCTGTGCCGCAAGACCGAGGGGAAGAAGGGAGAGCGCCGCCGTGAGGGCCGCAGCATACATGTTCATCGCTTGTCTCCTGGGAAGACGGAAAGGGCCTCTCCGCATGGCCGAGGCTATGACGCAGGCACTCCAGGAGCG
>CAIYWM010000235.1 GCA_903929895.1 uncultured Alphaproteobacteria bacterium | reverse complement strand
GCACGGCCTCGACACCCGGAAAGTCCTTCAGCTTCGCCAGCAGTTCGGGCGTGGCCTGCAACAGCCCGTCGCGGGCGGCGATCACGACATGCCCGTTCATGCCGATGATCCGGCCCAGCAGCTGCTCGCGGAAGCCGCCCATCACCGAGAGGACGGCGATCAGGGTTCCCACGCCAAGGGCCACGCCGATCAGCGAGAACATCGCGATGAACGACACGAAGCCCTCGCGCTGGCGCGTGGCGAGGTAGCGCCAGGCGAGCCAGCGCTCGACGACGGGCGCGCGCTCACTCACGGCGCAGGCCCTCCACGGGATCGAGGCGCGCCGCGCGCGCCGCCGGATAGATCGAGGCCAGCAGCGCGAACACCAGCGCCATAGCCGCAATGCCCGCAACCTCGCTCCATTCGATCCGCGACGGCAGTTCGGCCAGCAGTTAGAGGGTCTGGTCGAACAGCACGATGTCGAAGGTCCGCTGCAGCCATTGCCGGATCGCCTCGATGTTGCGGGCGAAGGCGAGGCCCAGAACGACCCCGAGGATCGTCCCGGCACCGCCGATCGACAGCCCGTCGAGCAGGAAGATCCGCATGATGGTCGCCCGGCTGGCGCCCATGGTGCGCAGGATGGCGATGTCGGCCGTCTTGGTTCGGACGAGCATGACCAGGCTGGACACGATGTTGAAGGCCGCGACCAACACGATCATCGTCAGGACCAGGAAGATCATGTTGGTCTGGGCGACGACGGCCGAGAAGAAGCCGGCATTGGCCTGGAACCAGTCGAAGACCCAGCCCTGCGTGCCGACCACCTGCATGAGCAGCCGGCGGGTCTCGGCCGTCGAGGCCTTATCCGTCACGAACACCTCGATGCCCGTGACGTTCGGCCCGAGGTTGAGCATGTGCTGGGCGTCCTGCAGCGGCGCGTACACGAAGTTGGAATCGTAGTCGTACATGCCGGTGCAGAAGATCGCGGAGACCTTGACCGCGGCCGAGCGCGGCATGACGCCGAGCGGCGTCGCGACCGACACCGGCGACACGAGCTGGACCCTGTCTCCGACCTTCAGGTTCATGAGATCGGCCAGGCGCCGGCCGATCACCACCGAGAAGTCGTCGCCGAAGCCCTTGAGGGTGCCCCAGTCGATCGGCTTGTCATCCTCCGCCCTGCAGAGTGTGCGATAGCGCTCGCGATCCTCCGGCGATCCCTCGATCGCCGATGCGAGCGGCGCGCGATTGCGGATGTCGTCCGGCCGCATGCCGCGCAGCACGATCCCGCGAACGCGGTCGCCGGCGACCGCCATGAGCTGGCCCTCGGCCGTCGGCGTGGCGGACTGGACGCCCGGAACGGCCGCCAGGCGCTTGAGCAGATCGGGCGTGGGCTCGAGGGCGCTGCCATTGGACTGGACGCCCAGTTGGCCGCTGATGCTCGACATCTGCGCCAGCATCTCGACGCGAAAGCCGTTCATCACCGACATCACGACGATCAGCGTGCCGACGCCCAGCGTGATGCCGATCAGCGAGAAGCCGGCAATCACCGAAATGAAGCCCTCCTCGCGGCGTGCGCGCAGGAAGCGGAAGGCGATCAGGCGCTCGGCGGCGAAGGACATGGCAGAGCCCTGTCCGCGGCTCAGCCGAACCGCGAGAGAACCTGTTCGGGCGCCAGCTCCTCGCGGGCACCGGTCTTGCGGTTCTTGACCTCGACCTTGCCGGCCGCCAGTCCCTTGGGGCCGACAATGACCTGCCAGGGGATGCCGATCAGGTCCATGTCGGCGAACTTGCCACCCGGCCGCATGTCGCGATCGTCGTGCAGCACGTCCACCCCCTTGGCGGCAAGCGCGTCATAGAGCTTCTGGCAGGCGCCGCCGACGGCGCCGTCGTCCGGCTTCAGGTTGACGATCGCCACCTTGAACGGCGCGATCTCGTCCGGCCAGACGATGCCGGCATCGTCATGGCTCGCCTCGATGATGCCGCCGACCAGGCGCGAGACGCCGATGCCGTAGGAGCCCATCTCGACCGTGATCTGCTCGCCCCCGGGGCCTGCGACCACGGCGTTCATCGGCTTGGAGTACTTGGTGCCGAAATAGAAGATGTGGCCGACCTCGATGCCGCGCGCGGCCAGGCGCTCCCCCTCGGGCAGCGCGTCGAAGGCCTTCGCGTCGTGCATCTCGTCGGTCGCCGCGTAGAGCGACGTCCACTCATTCACGATGCCCTGCAGGTCCGACGAATAATCGATCTCGCGGCTGAGGATATCCTTGTCGACCAGGCCCTTGTGGCAGAACACGGCGCTCTCGCCGGTCTCGGCCAGGATGATGAACTCGTGGCTGAGGTCACCGCCGATCGGGCCGGTATCGGCGCGCATCGGAATTGCCTTCAGGCCCATGCGGGCGAAGGTGCGCAGGTAGGCCACGAACATCCTGTTGTACGAATGGATGGCCCCGGCCTTGTCGATGTCGAACGAGTAGTTGTCCTTCATCAGGAACTCGCGGCCGCGCATCACGCCGAAGCGCGGGCGGACCTCGTCCCGGAACTTCCACTGGATGTGGTAGAGGTTCTTCGGCAGGTCGCGGTAGCTCTTCACGCCGTCGCGAAAGAGGACCGTGATCATCTCCTCGTTGGTCGGGCCGTAGAGCATCTCGCGGTCGTGGCGGTCCTTGATGCGCAGCATCTCGGGGCCATAGGCGTCGTAGCGGCCGCTTTCACGCCACAGGTCGGCCGACTGGATGGTCGGCATCAGCACTTCCTGGGCGCCTGCCCCGTCCTGCTCCTCGCGCACGATCCGCTCGATGTTGCGCAGGACCCGCAGGCCGAGCGGCAGCCAGGCATAAATGCCGGCGCTGGTCTGGCGGACGAGGCCGGCGCGCAGCATCAGCCGATGCGAAACGATCTGCGCTTCCGACGGAGTCTCCTTCATCGTCGGCAGAAAGTACTGGCTCATGCGCATGCGGAATCGGTCCTCGGTCCGGGTATCGGGATGGCGGCGGACTGTAGGGAACGGGTCGGCCAAAGGCAAACCGGGCGGTATGGCTGGCTTTTCACAGCCATGTGCCCGCACACTGGGCGCGACTTTCGGGGGGAGCCGGATGCTGGAACGACTTTTCAAGCTGAGCGAGAACAAGACCAACGTCCGGACCGAGCTGGTCGCCGGCCTCACGACGTTCCTGGCGATGGCCTACATCATCTTCGTCAACCCGGCGATCCTGGTCGAAGCCAAGATGCCCTTCGGCGCCGTGTTCGCCGCCACCTGCGTGGCGGCAGCGGTTGGCTGCTTCCTGATGGCCTTCCTCGCCAACTACCCGATCGCCCTCGCGCCCGGCATG
>CAIYWM010000234.1 GCA_903929895.1 uncultured Alphaproteobacteria bacterium | reverse complement strand
TCGCGAAACTTCAACGGCATGCCCAACGTCTCGCTGTAGAACCGGATCGACTCGTCCAGGTCGTCGGTGGACAGGATGATCATCCGCACTTCGTGGTCGCTCACGGTGGAACCCTCCTCAAGTGACCCGGTCAGCGTAACCGGGGCGCGAGGGCGTCCATGCCGGAAAGTGGCACGACCTGCTCTGACGGCGAAATTCAGGGACTTTAGTCCCTCCGGGGGATTTGCTGACCGCCCACGCTACTGCTTGACTCGATACCAAATCAGGGAGAAGAAACAGTGAACGTGAAATTCATCGGCGCCGTCGCGGCAGCAGCGGCCATCGCCATTGCCGTGCCGATCGCGGCGGCCGACCCGGGCAACGGGAACGGCAACGGCAACGGGGGCGGCAACAGCAGCAATGCGGGGGGCAACGGCAACTCCGGGAGCAACAGCAACGCCGGGGGTAACGGCGGGGGCAACAGCAGTGGCAACGCGAACGGCAACGCGGGCAACAATCCCGCGGCCGGCGCCAACCCGCCCGGCCAAGAGATTTCCGACATCGCCAGCAACGGTGGCGGTCCGGCCGCGATCCATGAGGCGCAGATCAGCATGAAGCCGGGGAATCCCGGACTGCCCAACGCGCTCTCCAACGTCGAGCAGACACCTGAGATCACCACATCGGCCGTCACCACCTCTGTGACGCCGACCGAGACCTCTGCCAGCGAGACCTCCGAGACGGAGGCATCCTCGACGGCGTCGACAACGGAGCCGAGCACGGCAGCACCGACGACGACCGCCGCTCCGACGACCTCGGTGTCGCCGGTCGCCCCGCCGGCCTGAGTCTTGCGGAACCCGTTCAGGCGGTGCGGTTTTGGGTACTACGGCTATGCGGCGTTGACGGCGATCTGAGATACTGACGCGATGTCCGGGGCACGTAAAGGATCGGCTGTCGGCGGGGTGTTGGCGGTGTTGTGCGCCGCCATCATCGTTGGCCAGCTGTCCGGAATTCCGCTGCGCCGATCGGTGTGGCTGATCGACCCACCGGTCTCCCTGCTGGCGGCCGAGTCGCTCATCATGACCGGCACGGGCATGCCGGATGTCACCCCGGAATGGATGGCGTTGGTCTCCGACAACTTCATTGCGCCCACGGCCGGTGCCGGGTACGCCGGCAATCCGGTCACCACGCCCGCGCAGTTCTGGCCGTTCACCGGGCTGGGCTCACTGACCTTGAACGAGTCCACCCGGTTGGGTTGGGAGATCCTGGACGCTCGGATGCAGGCCGCGATCGAGGCGAATCGCGAATCGGGCGATCCCATTGTGGTGTTCGGGTATTCGCAGAGCGCGTGGCTCGCTGCCATCGAGAAGCAAGTCCTGATGAGCAGGACGGCCCAGGGCGAGGTCCTTCCCCCGATCGACGTCGTCATGCTCGGCAACCCCATCCGGCCCAACGGCGGCCTGTTCTCCCGGTTCCCCTCCCTCGGCGTCGTCACCTGGACGCCGGTGATCTCCGCGCCGACCGATACCACGTTCCGCAGTTACGACATCGCCCGCCAGTACGATCCGTTGGCGGACTTCCCCGACGATCCCTCGAACATGTTGGCCGTTGTCAACGCCGCCTTTGGCTTGATCAACCATGACTACTCATCGGTCACGCTGAATCCCAACGACCCGCGCTACGACCCCAACACCGTGGTGCAGCAGTACGGCGACACGACGTACTACCTGATCCCCTCGAAGCTGCCCATGCTCGAACCGCTGCGGCAGGGTGGTTTCGGCCAGCTGGCAGACACCCTGGAACCTGTGCTCACGCCGATCGTCGAGTCGGGCTACGACCGCACCACGCCCTACGGCCAGCCCACCCCGGCGTCGGCACCGGCGGTGGCAGGCGTTGCCGCAGCCGGAGCGGCCCGCCCGGAGGCGCGCGCCGCGCGGCCCTCGAGGTCCGCGCCGTCGCCGGCCGCCTCCGGAAGCGCTGCGCCAGTGCATCGAACCGAGAAAGTCGGGCGGTCGCGGCGTTAGGGTTTATCGATGAGCGATAACCAGATGCTGGTCTTGAACCGCGCCGATCTTGAAAGCCTCGGATTGACGTGGAAGGAGATCATCGACGTCCTCGAGGACGCCT
>CAIYWM010000233.1 GCA_903929895.1 uncultured Alphaproteobacteria bacterium | reverse complement strand
CCGGTCGCAGGCCGGCCACGATGCGCAGCAGGGTCGACTTTCCGCAGCCGCTCGGGCCGACCAGCGAGACGAACTCGCCGGTGCCGATCGAGGCGGAGATGCCGGCGAGGGCCTCAACCGGGCCGCTCGCCGCCTGATACGTCATGCCGACCCGGTCGAGGTCGATCAGTCCCTTTGTCACGCGACGCGACTGCCCGGATCAGTTCGGCATCGCGACCTTGGTGAAGAACTCGGTCGAGTAGACGTCCTTGCACTCGACCTTCTTAGGCAGGCCCATGTAGGCGTTCACGAGATCGACCGAGTCGCACATCTTCTTCTCGTCGATCCAGCCGATGCCGTTCTTGGCATAGCGGTCGGTCTTCATCAGGCCGAGGCCGATCATCATGTTGGGGGTCATCACCTCGACGTCGACCTCGGGCACGCGCTTCTTCAGGATCTCCATGGCGGCCTTCGGATCGGCCATGACGTCACGCCAGCCCATGTACGAGGCTTCGAGGAAGTCCTTCAGGGCCTTCGGCTTGTCCTTCATCGTCTTGGCGCTGGCGATGATCGACATCGAGTACATGTCGAAGCCGAAATCGGCCCACGGCATCATCACGACATTGCCCTTGCCGGCAGCCTTCTCATAGAGCGGCAGGCCGGTGCTGTAGTCGCCGACACCGTCGACGCGCTTCTCGGCTACGGCGGCGATCTTGGCGGCAGGCTCGATGTTCACCCAGGTCACCTTGGCCGGGTCGATGCCGTTCAGCTTGGCAAAGGCCGGGAACATCTGGCGCTGCGAATCGCCCGGAGGGGCGGCGAGCGTCTTGCCTTCCAGGTCCTTCGGCTTGGCGAGCGGCTTTTCCTTGAGGCTGAAGATGTTGAGCGGCGTCTTGTCGAACACCATGCCGACGGTCTTGACCGTCGTGCCGCGGCCGACCGAGGCGATGACGACGGCGGCATCGGCGAGACCCGCATCGGCGCGCCCGGTGTCGACCTTGGCGATCGAGTCGCCCGACCCCTTGGAATTCTCGAGGGTCACGTCGAGCCCCTTGGCCTTGTAGTAGCCCTTGTCGAGCGCAACCCAGTAGGCGGCGTGGTCGCCGACCGCGAACCAGTTGAGTGCGAAGGTGAACTTCTCCTGCGCCGATGCGGCGCCGGACGTGGCCAGCAACGCGGCCAGCGCAAGCGACAGTGTGCGAGTCATGACGGTCTCCCTTTTCCCTTCCCCGAACTCAGTCGACGCCCTCGGCCCAGGGGGCCCAGAGATGCGCCAGCAATACGACCGCGCCGTAGAGCAGGAGGCCCACGACGGAAATCCAGACCAGGGCTGCGAACGCCACGGATGTGTTCATGCTGCTCTGCGTGGTCACGATGACGTAGCCCAGGCCGCGCTGCGAGGCGACGAATTCGCCGACGATCGCGCCCACCACGGCGGCGGTCGCGGTGATCTTGAGCGCGCTCAGAATGTAGGGGAGCGCATTGGGGATGCGGATCTTGACGAAGATCTTCCATTTCGGCGCATTGAAGACGCGGCCGAGATCGAGCATGTCCGGCTCGACCTGCGACAGGCCAACCGCGGTATTGATGACCACCGGGAAGAAGCCGATCAGCGCGCCCATCAGCATGTTCGGGAAGATGCCGTAGCCCATCCAGATCAGGAACAGGGGCGCGATCGCCACCTTCGGCAGGGTGTTGACGAACACCAGGAACGGAACCAGCGCGTTGGCGAGGATGGGTGACCAGGCGATCGCGACGCCCAGCGCCACGCCGACCACGGCGGCCATCAGGAAGGCGCCGATGATCTCGAAGGTCGTGGTCCAGAGGTGAGGCCACCAGGCCGTGTCGCCGTGCCAGAGCGCGTTCCAGACCGAGAGCGGCGCGGGCAGGAGATACTCGCGGATGTTGCCGAAGGTGACGGCGGCCTGCCAGCTCGCCAGCAGGAAGGCAAAGAGGGCGAGCGTCGGCCAGTAGCGGTTGGCCATGGCGCCGAATTTCGTCATGCGCGCCGAGCGATGAAACTGTTCATCGCTTTCATCCCGCTGATATCATGTGCCCCCATGCGATGAGACTGGCGAACGCGCATTTGCCCGTCAAGGCGAGGTTCGTCCGTGAAGCTTTCACTCTGCAATGAAGTCATCCGCGAGTTGTCGTTCGAGCGCCAATGCGCTCTGGCAGCGGGGCTCGGCTACAAGGGGCTGGAGGTCGCTCCCTTCACGCTGGGCGACGATGCATGGCGCATGCCAGCCTCCCGCCGTACTTCCGTGCGTCGGGCCTGTGCCGACGCCGGCATCGAGGTAAGCGGCCTCCACTGGCTGCTGGCCGCGCCGGCGGGCCTGTCGATCTCCACCGAGGATCGGGCGGTGTGGCAGCGCAGCGTCGACGTGATGCTGTCGTCCATCGAACTGTGCGCCGAACTGGGCGGTACCTATCTGGTCCACGGCTCGCCCGCACAGCGTCGTGTCGCCCACCCGGATGATGCGAAGCGTGTCGAGGAAGCCTGCGCGGCCGCTGCGGCCGCTTCGGAGAAGGCCGGCGTGGTCTATTGCCTGGAACCGCTGGCGCGGCCGGATTGCACCTTCGTCAATACGCTGGCCGAGGCCGAAGCCATTGTTCGCAGAATCGGCAGCCCGGCCTTCCGGCTGATGGTCGACACGCTAGCCTTCAGCCTCGAAGAAAAGGAGCCGGTCGCCGATGCCATTCGCCGCTGGATGCCGACGGGATTGATGGCGCATGTCCAGTTCAACGACCGCAACAAGCGCGGGCCGGGCGAGGGGGCGGACAAATTCGCCCCCGTGGTCGAGGCACTGCGCGACACGGGCTATGATGGCTGGGTTGCCATGGAACCCTTCGTCTACGAACCCGACGGCCCGACCTGCGCCGCGCGCATGATCGGCTATGTTCAAGGTCTGCTGGAGCAAACTGCATGAAAGTGAAGGTTGAGGCGGTCGACCGCTTCGAGCGCGACCACCGCCTGCGCCTGCCGTTTCGCTTCGGCGTCATCACCGTGACGCAGGGCATCCAGGCGATCATCCGTGTGCGCATTGCGCTGGAGGATGGCCGTGCCAGCGAGGGCGTCGCCGCCGAGGCGCTGGGCGCCAAGTGGTTCGAGAAGAGCCCGGACTTCTCCGACGCCCAGAATCTCGACCAGCTTCGGCAAGCCCTGCAGCTCGCCATCGACCATTACACCGCGCGCGGCTTCGACACGCCCTTCGGCCTCTATGCCGGCAGTTATCGCCAGCAGATCGCACGCGGCGCCGAACTGGGGCTCAATCCACTGGTCGCCTCGTACGGACCGGCGCTG
>CAIYWM010000232.1 GCA_903929895.1 uncultured Alphaproteobacteria bacterium | reverse complement strand
GGATTTCCCCGAATGCGTGCCAGAGAAGCAGGCGGGCTACCTGCCCCGCGACAAGGTGCTGTTCATCTGCACCGGCAGCCAGGGTGAGCCCCGTGCCGCCATGTCGAAGCTGGCTGGTGGCGAGCATCGAGACCTTGTCCTCGAGGCCGGCGACACCGCCATCTTCTCGTCGCGGGTCATTCCGGGGAACGAACATTCGGTTGGACGCCTCCAGAATTCCCTGATGGGGCGTGGGGTCAAGGTCATCACCGACCGCGAGGCCGACATCCACGTCTCGGGCCACCCGGCGCGGGACGAGCTGGTGCGGGTCTATCAGTGGGTCCGGCCCAAGATCGCGCTGCCGGTCCACGGCGAGGTCCGGCACATGATCGAGCATGCCGAGTTGGCGCGGGCCTGCCAGGTCCCGGAAACCATCGTGGCGCCCAACGGGACGCTGGTACGGCTGGCGCCGGGGCCTGCCGAGATCATCGACCATGTGTTTTCCGGCCGCCTGGCGCGCGACGGCGACGGGCTGATCCCGCTGGACGGGGAATCGCTGCGCGAACGGCGCAAGCTTCTGTGGAACGGCGCGGCGGCGGCAACCCTGGTGGTGGACAAACGAGGCAAGGCCCTGGCACCGCCGAAAGTCTCGCTGCGCGGGATCGACGACGCCGACGGCCAGCTTCAGGAGGCGATCGAGGACGCGCTGGTCGAGATGCTGGCCGACCTCAAGACCGCCGAGCGCACCGACGACCGGCGCATGGAGGAGGCGGCCCGCCAGGCCGTGCGGCGCGTCGTGCGGGCGCACCTCGGCAAGAAGCCGTTGACGGACGTGCACATCGTCCGCATCTAAAGGTCGCGCAGCCGCCGGAGAAGACCATGATCGGACGCCTCAACCATATCGCGATCGCCGTGCCCGACCTCGCCAAGGCGAGCGAGCTCTACCGCACCGTGATGGGCGCCAAGGTGAGCGCGCCCAAGGAACAGCCGGCGCATGGCGTGACGGTGGTCTTCGTCGAGTTGCCGAACACCAAGATCGAACTCCTGCATCCGCTTGGCGAGAAGTCGCCCATCGCCAACTTCCTGGCCCGCAATGCCGACGGTGGAATCCATCATGTCTGCTACGAGGTCGAGGACATCTACGCCGCCCGCGACAAGCTGAAGTCGCAGGGTGCGCGCGTGCTGGGCGACGGCGAACCCAAGATCGGTGCCCACGACAAGCCAGTGCTGTTCCTGCATCCCAAGGACTTCACCGGCACGCTGATCGAACTCGAGCAGGTCTGAGGAGCGCCGCACCATGGGCTGGGCTTCCGGCATCATGGTCTACCTGGTGATCTGGTGGATCGCGCTGTTCATGGTTTTGCCGCTGGGTGTCCGGAGAGTTGAAAACCCGGGCAGGGGCCAGGAAACAGGTGCACCCGAGCGGCCGGACCTGCTTCGCAAGGCAATCATCACAACCATCTTGGCGGCGGTGCTGTGGATCGCCTTCTATGGGTTCTATCAACTGGACGTGCTGAGCTTCAGGCGACTCGAGGGCTCCTGACCGCGCTTGCATGGGATGCCCGTCCCAAAAGGAAACGGCGGACCAGTGGTCCGCCGTCCTCTACCCCCGAAACTCGTCGTAGGCGGCTTGCGCCGCTCTCCTCCCTAAACCCGGACAGTGCCCAAGGCTGAGGCTGTTTAGCGTGCCGCTAACCGGTTGCCAAGACCTTTTCTTTCGATCCTGCAGTGTTGAGCAGAAGAATCTTCAAGGCCTGGGTCGTTCGAGTACAAACTAATGTCCGTACGGTTTCGCTGATCATCCAATGACCATGTATTTGATCACGAACAGGACAGCGAGAATCGCCACGGCCGGATGTACTTCGCGATAGCGGCCTGCGGCAACCTTGATGCCGGCGTACGAGATGAAGCCGAACGCGATACCGTCGGCGATCGAGAAGGTGAAGGGCATGGCGATCGCGGCGATGACCGCCGGCGCCGCCTCGGTGACGTCGGTCCATTCGATCTCGGTCAGGCCACGCGCCATCAGGCACGCGACATAGAGAAGTGCCGGCGCGGTCGCATAGGCAGGGATCGATGCGGCGAGCGGCGAGAGGAAGAGCGCCAGCAGGAACAGCACGCCGACCGCCGCGGCCGTAAGGCCGGTGCGTCCGCCGGCATTGATGCCCAGCGCGCTCTCGATGTAGCTCGTCGTCGTCGAGGTTCCGGCTGCCGCGCCGAGCATGGCGGCGGCACTGTCGGAGATCAGCGCGCCGCGCAGCCGGGGTACGGTGCCGTCGGGCCGCATGAATCCGCCGCGATGGGCCAGCGCGATCAGCGTGCCGGTATTGTCGAACAGGTCGACGAACAGGAAGGCGAAGACCACCGTCACGAGCCCGACCTGCAGGGCGCCCGCGAGATCCATCTGCAGGAACACGGGCGCGATCGAGGGCGGCGTGTCGAAGATGCCCACGAACTTCTGCTGGCCGGCCAGGATGGAGATCGCCGTCACGACAAGAATGCCGATGATCACGCCGCCCATGATGCGACGGTGTTCGAGCGCTACGATGAGGACAAAGCCCAGAACCGCCATCACCACCGGCCAGCTCGTCATCTTTCCATGGGTGACCAGCGTGGCCGGATGGGCGACCACGATGCCGGCATTCTTCAGGGCGATCAGCGCCAGGAACAGCCCAATACCGGCCGCGATCGCCATCTTGAGCGACTTCGGGATCGCGTTGACGATCCATTCGCGGATCGGCAGCACGCTGATGATCAGGAAAAGGACGCCTGAAATGAAAACGCAGCCCAGTGCGACCTGCCAGCTGTGGCCCATGCCGCCGACCACACCGAAGGCAAAGTAGGCGTTGAGCCCCATGCCGGGCGCGAGGGCGATC
>CAIYWM010000231.1 GCA_903929895.1 uncultured Alphaproteobacteria bacterium | reverse complement strand
GGTGGTCTTGCCCGCGCCGTTGGGCCCGATCAGCGCGTTGATGGCGCCCGCCGGGACGTCGAACGAGACGTCGTGCACCGCACGCAGGCCGCGGAAGCTCTTGCCGATCCTGTCGAGTTCGAGCCGCGCGCCGCTCATCGCCGCCTCTCCCCGAAGCCGAAGCGGTCGGCGATCCAGGGCCAGACCCCGGCCGGGCGGTACATCACGATGATGAGCAGGGCGAGGCCGTAGAAGATCTGCTTCAGGCCGGAGATGTGGAAGACCTCGCTGAGGTCGGTGAAGATCTCGCCGAGGCCGGTCAGCACCACGGCGCCGACGATCGGCCCGAACAGCGTCCCAAGTCCGCCGATGATCGGCGCCAGGGTGAACTCGATCGAGCGGCCCATCGCGAAGGCTGTCTCGGGGAAGAGGTTGTTGTAGTAGAAGGCGTTCCAGACGCCGGCCAGTGCCGTCAGCGCCGCCGAGATCATGATCGCGATCATCTTGCAGCGCAGGACCGGGACGCCTACCGCCTGGGCCGCTTCCGGGTCTTCGCGGATGGCCAGCCAGTAGCGGCCGAGCCGGCTCTCCAGGAGGAGGCGGCAGAGGATGAAAGTGCCGGCGGCCAGCGCCAGGATCACATAGTAGAAGAGCAGCGGCCCGCCGCGCAGGTTCAGGATGTCCGATGTGGCGTCGACCTTGAGGAAGAGGCCGCCCGATCCGCCGGCCCAGCCCCAGTGATCGAAGGCGATGCGCGTGAACTCGCTGAAGGCGATGGTGAGCAGCGCGAAATAGACGCCGGCCAGCGAGAAGCGGAAGCCCAGATAGCCGACGATCGATCCGGCGGCGACGGCGGCAGCGACCGCGACGAAGACGCCGGCCCACGGGCCGATCCCGTAGTGGAAGAAGAGCCCGGCGGCGATATAGCCGCCCACGCCGGCATAGAGCGCATGGCCGAGCGAAAGCTGGCCGGCGAAGCCCATCATGATGTTCCAGGCCTGGCCGACGAAGGCGAAGTAGAGGACCAGGATCAGGACGGAGAGGCCGTACTTGCCGAGCAGCGTCGGCGCCGCGAGCAGGAGGATGAGCAGCAGGCCGAGGCACCACAATGAGCGGGCCGGCACGCCCCCGGTCAGACGCGCGAGCAATCTCATGGGCCGCTCTTGCCGAACAGTCCCTGCGGCCGCAGCAGCAGCACCAGGATGAGGATGCCGAAGCTCACCATGCTCTTGAGCGATGGCTGCAGCAGGAGACCGGCAACGGCCTCACTGACGCCGATCAGCAGGCCGCCGGCCAGCGCACCGGTCATGCTGCCGAGGCCGCCCACGATCACGATCACGAAGGCCAGCAGCGTGTATTCGGCGGCGAGGAAGGGCGTCACCGGAATGATCGTGATCATCAGCGCGCCGGCGGCACCGACGCAGGCGGCGCCCACGCCGAAGGTGAAGGCGTAGAGCCGGCGGACGTCGAGTCCCACGACCAGCGCGCCGAGATTGTTGTCGGCGGCGGCGCGGATCGACTTGCCGGTGCGGGTGCGGGTGAAGAAGAGCCAGAGCAGGCCCGCGATCACCACCGCCGTAAGGGCGGCGTGCACGCGGACCGCGTCGAAGACGAAGGGCCCGAGCTCGTAGGAATCGAACTGCGACTCCAGCTGGATGCCGCGCGAGTCGGGACCGGCGACGACGAGGCAGGCATTCACCAGCAGGATGGCGATGGCCAGCAGCAGCAGGAACTGCTGATGCTCGGGCCGGCCGATGAAGGGCGAGATCAATACGCGCTGCAGTGCATAGCCCGCGCCGAAGAAGATCAAGGCAATCACCGGCAGGCTCAGCATCGGCGAGACCTGCAGGTATTCGAAGCCCATCCAGGCCAGATACATGCCGACGACCATGATCTCGCCGTGCGCGAAGTTGACCACGCGCATCACGCCGAAGATCACGGACAGACCGAGCGCCATCAGCCCGTAGACCATGCCGGTCAACAGGCCCTTGGTGATCGCCTGGGCGAGCGAGAGGAGGAAGTCGGCGGTCATCTGCTCATGCTCCTCTCCGCCTGCGGAGCGGGGAGAGGCTGGGTCGGGTGGGTCATACTCCCTCAGGCGCGAAGGAGAGGGAGGGATGTCGCCGGATCAGGTGCGGCGCTTGTCGTTCCATGGCGGCATCGGGAAGACGAGCGGCGCGGCGGCCGATTCGAGCGGCAGCACGACCGTGGGCTTACGCTTCAGGTTCTCGACGGCCGTGGCCTTGATGTTGACGTTCTGGCCCTTGGAGTCGAACTGGATCGGACCACCGACCATCACGTGCTGGTCGATCTTGATCTTGCGCAGCGCCTCCATGAGGTCGCCGGGCTTGGTCGACTTGGCGGCGAGCCAGGCCTGCGCGGCGATCAGGATGCCCTCGAAGGTGAAGCCGCCGTTGAGGTCGAGCTGGTCGTTGGGGAACTTCGCGGCATGGCGCTTCTCGAGCGCCTGGGTCATCGCCGATTTCGGGTCGAGCCATGGCACGTTCGAGATCATGTACTCGCCGTACTTGCCCATGGTCTTGAGGAAGTCCTGCTCGTAGAGGCCGGGCGCTCCGGGGTTGAGCACGCCCATCGGCTCCCAGCGCTGCTTCACCATCTCCTGGACGAGCAGCTTCGCGTCGTTCAGGCGGCTGACCGGCAGCAGCAGCTCGGCCTTGGTGGCCTTGGCCTTGGCGACCTCGACCGAGAGATCCTTGGCGGCGGCGTCGTAGCTGATCGTGTCGACCAGCTCGTAGGGCATGTCGAGCTTGGGGAACAGCGCCTTGATGCCGTTGATCATCGCGGTGCCGAACGTGTCGTTCACGCTCATCAGCACGGCGGTCTTCGGCGTCTTGCCCGAGACCTTGAAGATTTCCTTGTGCAGGGCCAGCGCGCCGGTGATGAGCATCGGCGCCGTCGGGAAATTGCGCACGACGAACTTGTAGCCCTGCTCGGTGATCTGCGGGGCGGCCGCGATGTTCACGACCAGCGGCACACCGCGCTGCTCGCAGACCTGGGCGATGGCGATGGTCTGGCCCGAATCGAAGGCGCCGACCAGGATGTGGCAGCCCGCATCGATCGCCTTCTCGGCCTGGGTGCGGGCGACATCGGGCTTGGTTTCGGTGTCGTAATTCACGATCTCGAGCTTCACCGGCAACTTCATGTCGGCGAAGACGTCGTTGGCCACGTCGGCGCCGCGGCGGCAGGCCTGGCCGATCTGCGCCTGCAGGCCCGAGGTCGGCAGCAGCAGGCCGACCTTGAGGTTGGCCGGCGCGCCCTGGGCGAACGCCTCGCGCAGCGGCAGGGGAGCGCCCAGCAGGGCGGCGCCGGCGAGAGCCGACTGTCCCAGATGGCGGCGGGTGAAGGTCTTGCGGCCCGTCATTGCGGCTCCTCCCAAGGTTTTTGCTGGCCGGGACTATAGAGGCTGACTTCTGCGCGTGCTAGGTCGGCCGGCATGATCCATAGCCTCGACGACCTCAATCGAGCGACCGCCGCCGAGTTCGCGGCCGCCGTCGGCGACACGTTCGAACTGGCGCCGTGGGTCGCCGAAGCTGCGGCCGCCAAACGCCCCTTTGCCACCGTCACCGCACTTCACGAAGCGATGATGGGCGCGGTACGGGCCGCACCGCGCGAGCGCC
>CAIYWM010000230.1 GCA_903929895.1 uncultured Alphaproteobacteria bacterium | reverse complement strand
GGTGATTGTCGATAAGCTCGACATCGACTTCGCACAGGGTCTTTGCGTGCTCACCGGCGAAACCGGAGCCGGCAAGTCCATCGTGCTCGACTCCCTGAACCTTGCGCTTGGCGGCCGTGCCGACGGCGCGCTCGTGCGCCCCGGCGCCGAAAAACTCAGCGTCACAGCCTCCTTTGCTCTTCCGCCAAAGCACGGCACACGCGCGGTGCTCGCCGCGCAGGACATTTCCATCGACGACGACACCCTTGTTCTGCGCCGCATCGTCGGCACGGACGGCCGCAGCCGCGGTTTCGTGAACGATCAGAGCGTGAGCATAGGTCTGCTGCGCACACTCGGCGATCTGCTGGTCGAAGTGCACGGCCAGTTCGAGACCCATGGCCTCCTCGATCCCGGCACGCATATCGATGCCCTGGACGCCTTCCGCGCGGCCGCGAAAGGCGGCGTGGCAGCGGACGAAACCTGCGCCAAAGCCTGGGCAGAATGGCGCACGGCCCATCAGGCGCTGATCACGGCTCAGGAGACGCTGACGTCGGCGCTCGCGGAAGAAGATCTTCTGCGCCATCAGGTGGCCGAACTCGACCGTCTCTCGCCCAAGCCAGGTGAAGAAGTGAAACTGACCGAAGCGCGATCGCTGTTGCGTCATGGCGAGCAGATCGTCAAAGCGCTGGCCGAAGCGCGCGGCGCCATCACCGAAGGCACCGATGTGGAAGCGGCGCTGCGCCTGGCCTTGCACAAAGTCGCGCGGGCCGCGCCCCAGGCCGGCGGCCGGCTCGACCGCGTTTCGCAAGCCCTTGAACGCGCCGCCATAGAGGTGAGCGAAGCTGCGCAGGAACTCGATGCCGCCTTGAACGGCATGGATGCCGACCCGCACGCGCTTGAGAATGCTGAAGAACGTTTATTCGCCCTGAAGGCGGCCGCGCGCAAACACAACACGACGGTCGACGATCTTTCGAGCCTGCTCGACCGTTTGAAAACCCGCCTTGCCGCGATCGATGGCGGGGCCGACATCGTAAAGAAGTTGGCGACGGCGGAGAAGACCGCGCGCCTTGCCTACGAACAGACCGGCGCGGCGCTGAGTGACGCCCGCAAAACGGCGGCCAAGACTCTCGATAAGCTCGTGGCCAAGGAACTCGGCCCGCTCAAACTCGACAAAGCGACGTTCCGCACCGTCGTCGCGCAAAAGCCCGAAGCCGCATGGAATGCGGCCGGCGTGGACCGCGTGACGTTCGAGGTTGCGACCAACCCCGGCATGCCGCCGGGCCCGCTCGATAAGATCGCCTCGGGCGGCGAGCTTGCACGCTTCATGCTTGCGCTTAAGGTCGTACTCGCCGGATCGCAGGAACGCGCCGTTCTGATTTTCGATGAAGTCGACGCTGGGATCAGCGGCGCCACCGCGAATGCGGTGGGTGAGCGCCTCGCGCGTTTGGCCAAGAGCGCCCAAGTGATGGTCGTCACCCACGCGCCGCAGGTTGCCGCCCGCGGTGATCATCATTGGCGCGTTTCAAAAGCCACACGCGCCGGTCAGACCACGACCAGGGTTGACCTTCTGGACAACACCGCGCGGCGTGAGGAAATCGCCCGTATGCTCGCCGGTGAAAAAGTCACCGACGAGGCGCGGGCC
>CAIYWM010000229.1 GCA_903929895.1 uncultured Alphaproteobacteria bacterium | reverse complement strand
TGAAGATCATGGCCACCGGCGGCGTCATGACCCAGGGCGTCAATCCCGAGGATGCCCACTACAGCGCCGAGGAGATGAAGGCCGGCATTTCGGAGGCGCATCGCTTCCACAAATGCTGCGCCAGCCATGCCCAGGGCGCGCTCGGTATCCTCAATGCCGTGCGCGGCGGCATCGATTCGATCGAGCACGGCATCTTCATGGACGAGGAGTGCTGCCGCGAGATGAAGGAGCGCGGCGTCTGGCTGGTACCGACGCTGGCCGCCGTGAAGAACATCCTCAAGGGCTATGACGAGGGCGACCGCTCGATCCCCGACTATGTGATCGACAAGAGTCGCCGCGTGTTCGACCGCCACATCGCGGCGACCAAGATGTACTATTCGGCCGGCGGCCGCATCGCGATGGGCACCGACGCCGGCACGCCGCACAACCGCCATGGCGAGAATGCGCGTGAGCTCGAGTTCATGTGCGACATCGGCATTTCGAGCCGCGATTCGCTGTTCTTCGCGACCGCGAGCGCGGCGGACCTGATGCGGCTGGCCGATCACGGCCGCATCAAGGAAGGCAACGTCGCCGACTTCGTCCTATGCGACGGCGACGCGCTGGCCGACATCAAGCGCGCGGCCCGCAAGGAGAACCACCGCATGGTCGTGAAGCGCGGCATCGTCGCCCGCGACAACCGTGCGGCCTTCGCGCAGGAAGCTGCCCGCGTCGCGGCTGAGTAGCGAACAGCCAAGGGCGATCCCGGAGCCGTCGTGGAAGAAGTCTTCCTCATCCTCGTCGGGATCGCCTGGGCGCTTGGCACGCCCCTGATCGCCATCGTCGCGCTCGTCCGCACGTCGGGCCTCCGCGCGCAGAACGATCGTCTCGCCTCGGAACTTTCCGCGCTGCGCCGCCAGATCGCCGCGACGGGCGTTCAGCCACTTCCGCCACTTGTCGAGGCAGGTCCGTTCCCGGCGGCACCGGCCGAGACCGCCGTGCCGCCGCCTCCGGCACCCCCCTTCGTTCCGGAGCCCGAACCCCAGGCCATACCCGAGGCGATCCTCATCGGTGCGGATCTGCCGGCAACCCCGTCGGCGCCCGCGCTACCGCCGCCACTCCCGGCCATCGAGCCGGTGGAGGTCGGATGGGAGCAGCGGCTCGGGGCCCGGGCCTTCCTCTGGATTGGCGCCATTACGCTTGCTTTGGCGGCCGTCTTCCTCGTCCGCTACTCGATCGAGGAGGGGTATCTCTCTCCGGAGGTCAGGGTCATCCTCGCGGCCCTGTTCGGCTTTGCCCTGATCGCCGGGGCCGAGCGGATGCGGCCGCGCGACGATCGCGTGTCGCAGGCGCTGGCGGCCGCGGGCGTGGCGGCGCTCTACGGCTCGCTGCTCTCCGCCGTAGCGCTCTACGACATGATCTCCAAGGTCGCGGCCGGCGGCGGCGCTGCGGCCCTGACGGCTTTCGCGATCACCCTCTCGCTGCGCCACGGAATCCTCGTTGCGGCGCTCGCCTTCGTCGGCGGCTTCCTCAGTCCCGC
>CAIYWM010000228.1 GCA_903929895.1 uncultured Alphaproteobacteria bacterium | reverse complement strand
GACCGGCTTGCGTCCCTGCAGGCGGAACTGCAGCGGGGCGGCGCCAGGGCCGTCGCCGTCGATCTCGACGTGCAGTCGGCGGAGTCGATCGCCGCGGCCTTCGACAAGGTCGAGGCGGCGTTGGCCCCCGTCGACATCCTGGTGAACAATGCTGGTATCTCGATCGTGAAGCCGGCGCTCGACATGCCCGAAGCAGACTGGGATTCGGTCGTCGACACCAACCTGCGCGGCGCCTGGCTGATGACGCAGACCGCGGGCAAGCGCTGGGTGGCAGCCAAACGGCCAGGCTCGATCGTCAACATCGCCTCGATCCTGGGCCTGCGCACGATCGGCCAGGTAGCGCCCTACAATGCCTCGAAGGCCGGGTTGATCCATCTCACGCGGGCGCTCGCCATGGAGTGGGCGCGCTACCAAATCCGCGTCAACGCGATCTGCCCAGGCTATATCGAGACCGAGATGAACGGCGATTTCTGGAAGACGCCGGGCGGCCAGCGGCTGATCGACCGCATCCCGCAGCGCCGCATCGGCCAGCCCGAACATCTCGACGGCGCGCTGCTGTTGCTTGCCTCGGAAGCCGGGGCGTTCATGACCGGCAGCATCATCACCGTCGACGGTGGCCACACGGTGAGTTCGCTTTAGCTACAGGTCGTCCTAGCGAAGCGAAGGACCTAGCCGAGCGACCGAACGATTCCCGGGCCAACGCGAGATCCTTCGCTTCGCTTAGGATGGCAATGGAAGATTACCATCCGTTGATGCGGTCGTAGACGTCGACGACCGACCTGCCGCCGTCGAGGTCGCTGTCGACGACGTAGTAGCGGTCGTAGGCGGCCGCGGTGATGCAGGCGTGGTTGGGCAGGATGCGGACGCGCGCGCCGACCGGAAGGTTGCCATACGGCAGGGGATCGTCGGCGGCGACGAAGCCGTGCTCCTGCGAGCACTCGATCACAGCCATCCCGGCGGCCGGCGGATCAGCGATGGTGCCGTAGCCGACCTTGGGCTGGAACTCCTGCGCGCTGATGTCCTTGGACAGCGCCAGCGCGCCGGCATCGACCAGCAGCTGGTTGCGGTGCGGATAGTGGCCGATCACCGAGGCCAGCACCGAGAGCGCGATGTCGCCGGCGCCGCAAGAGCCGATGTATTCCTGGTCGAGGTCGTTGAAGACATAAACGCCCGGCCGCATCTCGGTAATCCCGGTGAAGTCGCGCGAGTGCATCGCCGTCGGCGTCGAGCCGCCCGAGACGATGGGGCAGGGAATGCCGGCTTCGCGCAGCTTTTCGGCCGCGGTCACGATGGCCAGGCGCTCCTGCTCGGCGACGCCCGCAATGCCATCGGGTGTGCTCTGGTGATAGGAATGGCCGGCATGAGTCATCACGCCGGCGAGTTCAACACCCGGCGTCTCATGCAGCACGCGCGCGATGTCGAGCAGCCCGGGCATAGCGGGGAAGGGTAGACCCGCCCGGCCGCCGCCGCTGTCGATCTCGATGAAAACGGAAAAGGTGTCGCCGTCCTTCGCCGCGGCCGCGATGGCCTGGGCCACGCTGAGATTGTCTGTGACGACCCTCAGGTTGACGCCGCGCCGGCGCAGTTCCGTCACCGCGCCGAGCTTGGACGGGATGATGCCGACGCCGTAGAGGATGTCCTTGAAGCCGCCGTCGGCGAAGTAGCGTGCCTCGGCCAGGGTCGAGACGGTGATCCGCCCGTCGTGACCCTCGACCGCCATGCGGCCGATCTCGACCGACTTCGCGGTCTTGAGGTGGGGGCGGAGCATGACACCTGCATGACGCAGGCGCTCGCTCATGTGCTTGAGGTTGCGGCGCAGGATCGCCCGGTCGAGAATGAGCGCGGGCGTCGGCAAGTCGTCGATTGTCTGTGTGGCCATGGTGACGATTCTAGCATGCCGATCGAGAACGAGCGCAAATTTGTCCTGAACGAGCAGGTCGTGGGGCTGGAAGCTGACCTTGGCGCCATGCCCGGTGTCGCGCGCCATCTGCTGCGCCAGGCCTATCTCGACGCGCCGGGACTTCGCATCCGCTCTCTCGAAGGGGGCGGCAAGACCGACCACGTGTTCACCTACAAGCGCACGATCGACGGGCAGGTCGTCGAGATCGAGACGGGCCTGAGCGCCGTCGACTTCGCGCGCCTGTGGACCCAGCGCAGAGAGACTCTGGTGAAGGTCCGCTATTCGTGGACCGAGGGCCGCTATCACTGGGACGTCGATTTCTTCAGGCGCGACGACGGCTCGACCTACTTTGCGATGGCCGAAGTCGAGATGCCGGAGGAGCAGAGCGACCCGCCGCCGCTGCCGGACTTCCTAGCGAAGAATCTCCTGCTGGTCGCGCCCGCCCTCGACCCGCGCTTCGCCTCGAAGCGCATCGCCGATCAGGCGCATGCCATGAACCTGCTGGCCGACATCAGGGCGAATAAACAGGTCGCCTAAGCCTTCGGCGGCCTGATTCGTGGCAGGGTGACGAGCGACCACGGGTCGGGGAACTGGCCCACGGGACAGTCGATCAGGAGGGGCGCACCCTTGGCGATGCCGCGAGAAATCGCAGCGCCCAGCTCGTCGGGCGACCCGACGCGGACGGCGTCGACGCCGAAGCTCTCGGCCAGCTTCACGAAGTCGGGATTGCGCAGTTCCGTAGCGATGGTGCGGTTGTTGAAGGACTGCTGCTGGATGCGCCGCACGTTGCCGAAGGCGCCGTCGCTGAACACGACCGCCACGACGCCGATCCCGTGCTGGGCCGCCGTCGCCATCTCCATCGCGGTGAACATGAAGCCGCCGTCACCGCTGATCGACAGCACCGCCGTGTCGGGCCTGGCGACCTTGGCGCCGAGTGCTGTGGCGTAGCCCCAGCCGAGGGTGCCCTGATAGCCGGGCGACAGGAAGGTGCGCGGTCCGTAGCTCGGCCAGGCGAAGCGGGCGGCGTAGCCGATCTGGGTCAGCTCATCGACCAGGATGCCGTCGTCGGGCAGCGCCTTGCGCATCGCCTCAAGGTAGGCGATCTGCGGCGCCAGGGTCTCGTGGATCTTCTTCGTAGCCGCCGCCTTGATCCCGGCGACATGCGCGGCCCGGCCGCTGTGCCGGCGGGCGTGCTTTTCCAGGCGGTCGGCCAGCACCTTCAGGGTTGCGGTGGCATCGCCCACGATGCCGATCTCGGGCTTGCGCTGGCGGTCGAGCTCTTCGCTGTCGGCGTCGATGCGAACGATCTTCAGCGTATCGTCGAGGCCCCAGTTCTGCTGCTGTGGCTGCAGGCGGGTGCCTATCGCGAGCACCACGTCGGCCTCGCCCCAGAAGCGGTAGCCGGCCGGCGCGGTGATAGAGAGACGATGCCGCCCGTCGATCACACCCTGGCCCATGCGGCCGGTGATCACCGGCGCGTCGAGCAGTTCGGCGATCCGCTGGACATATTCGCCCGCACCCTGGGCGCCGCCGCCGACCACGATCAAGGGATGCTCGGCGCTACCCAGAAGCTTTGCAGCGCGTTCGACGGACTCCTCGTCGACCGGGCACGGATCGGCGGTCGCCGCCGTGCCGATCAGCTCGACCGGTGCACGCCTGGCCCAGGTATCCATGGCGCATTCGAGCGCGACCGGGCGCCGGCGACCCGAGAGAAGACGGCGGAAGGCCTCGTTCACTAGGCCAGGTGCCGCGCTGGGCGAGGGGATGCGGTCGGCCCATTTGGTGAGGCCGCGCATGATCGCGAGCTGGTCAGGCAGCTCGTGCAGCAGGCCGACATTGCGACCGATCATCGACTGCTGGATCTGCCCCGTCAGCGCCAGCACCGGCGCGTTGACGGCATAGGCGGTTGCGAGCGCCGCCGTCGTGTTGAGGAAGCCGGGTCCGGGCACGACCACGTAGGCCGAGGGCTTGCCGCTCGCCATCGCATAGCCCAGCGCCATGTAGGCACAGGCCTGCTCGTGGCGCGCATGGATCGGGCGGATCGCGTTGGTGCGGTCGTAGAGCGCGTCGAAGAACGGATCGTTCTGGACGCCGGGAAGACAGAACAGGGTGTCGATGCCGTTCACTTCCAGCATCGACAGGACGGTCTGGGCGGTATTGAGGGTCTGCATGCCCTCCAGTCTACACGCGAGTCAGTCGACGCGCGCGCCCGATGCCTTGATGATCGGCGCGAGACGGGCTTCCTCCGCATCGCGATAGGCCAGTGTGTCGGCCGGGGTGCGCCAGACCGCGATGGCGGCCTGCTCGAAGAACTTGGCCTTGAGGTCCTCGCTCTCGAGCGCCTTCTTCGACAGCTCCGACAGTCGGGCGATGATCTCGGGCGGCAGCTTCGCGGGACCCGTGAGCGTGGTCCACGAGCTGATGTCGAAGCCCGGCAGGGTCTCGGCGATGGCGGGCACATCCGGCACGACCGGGCTGCGCTTCTCCGACGTGACGCCCAGCGCCCGCACCTTGCCGGGACGGGACTGCGCCAGCGCGCCGGGGATGTTGTCGAAGATCATGTTGATCTGGCCGGCCAGCAGGTCCTGCATGGCGGGCCCGCCGCCGCGATAGGGGACATGGACAATGTCGACCTTGGCCATGATCTTGAACAACTCGCCGCAGAGGTGCAGCGTCGTGCCGGACCCGGCGGAACCGTAGGAATACTTGCCGGGGTTCTTGCGCAGCAGTTCGATCAGCTCAGGCACCGTTTTCGCCGGCAGGTCGAGATTGACCACCAGCATGTTGGGCAACTGCCAAATCGTCGAGATGAAGGTAAAGTCGGTTCTCGCGTTGAACGGCAGCTTGGCATAGAGGGTGGGCGAGATGGCGTGGCTGGCGATTCCGCCGAGACCCAGCGTGTAGCCGTCGGGCGCCGACTGGGCGAGCGCATCCATGCCGACATTGCCGCCCGAGCCGCCCTTGTTCTCCACGATCCATTGCTGGCCGCTGATCTCCGTCAGCTTGGCGCAGAACATTCGCGACAGCGTGTCCGTCGCACCACCGGCCGGGAACGGGTTGATGTAGCGGACCGTCTTGTTGGGATATGTGCCCTGCGCCGCCACAATCGCCGGGGCGGCGAGGGCGGCGGCAGCGATTCCGCCCACGACTGTACGGCGCCCGATCGGGCGCATCTTGCTCGTCATTTTTTGTTTCCTCCCTTTACTAACGCAGGCAGGGTGCCAAAAAGGATGCCTGCCGTCGATGGCGAAGCTGAAACCCGGAGGATTGTGTCGGGATTTGGGCGCGGGCGGCCTTGCCTCTGCCTTCCAAATGGCTGAAAAGTCTCGTCATTGGGTACTTTCGCCTGTGGAGTGCAAATGGCTTTGGGGGCTGTCTGCGCTGGCAAGAGGATGGTCATGTGGGGTTTTGAGCGTTGGGCCGCGGTGCGTCTCGTCGCGCGTGGTACTTCCTTGGGCGTCGCCTTGGGGGCACTGTGTTCCGTGGGCGCTACGAATGTGCTTGCCCAGCCGAAGGCGGCCACACAGCCACCGGGCCAACAGAAGACCCAGCAGCAGCCCGCGAAGAAGCCCGGCAATCCGCCGGAGGCGGACGTCTGCTACGGCGTCACCGGCGCTGATGCGCCGACGAAGGTCGCGGCCTGCACCGAAGTCATCGACAAGGGGCTTCTCTCGGGCAGTGCCCTCGCGCTGGCCTATCTCCACCGGGGTCTGTCGGAAAGCGGCCCGGACAGCGACAAGCGCTCCAAGGCCGACTTCAGGACCGCGGTCCGGATGTACAACGACGCGATCATGGCGCAGCCGCTCAACCCGCATCTCTACATCCAGCGCGGCGTCGTCCATCAGACGATCGGCGAGGCCGATCGCGCGATCATCGACTACAGCGATGCCATCCGGCTTGCGCCACGCGATACGCTGCCGCTGATCAACCGCGGCGTCGTGCTCTACACGCGCAAGGACAACAACGAGGGCGCGATCGCCGACTTCAACGCGGCGCTCAAGATCAACTCCAAGGAGATCAGCGCCTGGACCAACCGAGGCATCGTCTATCGCAAGAAGGGCGACGTGAGCCAGGCGATCTCCGACTTCACGACGGCGATAAAGATCCTGCCTGACAAGATCGAGCCGGTCTCGCTCACCCAGGTGCCTGATTCGGTCACCAGCCAGCTTGCCCGGACACCGCAGCAGGAGGCCAACCGGATCGCGCTGCAGGCCGCTTTCGTCCATTTCCAGCGCGGCCTCGCCTGGTACGACAAGAGCGACTACGACAAGGCGATCGCCGACTTCACCGAGTCGATCCGCCTCAATCCGCGGGATGGAGCGCCCTGGGTCGGCCGCGGCGCAGCCTACATGTACAAGGACGACCTGAAGCAGGCGATCGCCGACTTCTCGGAGGGCATCAAGCTCAAGCCCGGTCAGGCTTTCGCCCACATGCAGCGTGGCATCGCCTATCATCGGATCGGTGACGCCGACAACGCGCTTACGGACTACACGATCGCCCATGAATTGACGCCCAAGGATCCGAGCCCGCTGGTCAACCGCGGCATCGTCTACTACACGAAGAAGGGCAAGTTCGAAGAGGCGGTCGCCGACTTCGATCAGGCGCTCAAGCTCAATCCG
>CAIYWM010000227.1 GCA_903929895.1 uncultured Alphaproteobacteria bacterium | reverse complement strand
CTTCCACATCGTCGTGGCCGATTCGCGCAGCCCGCGCGATGGCCGCTTCATCGAGAAGCTCGGCACCTACAATCCGCTTCTGCCGCGCGATCATGCCCAGCGCCTGACGCTCGACAAGGAGCGCATCGCGCACTGGCTGAAGGTCGGCGCGCAGCCGTCCGATCGCGTCGCGAAGTTCCTGTCGCAGGCCGAGCTGATGAAGCCGCGCGAGCGCCGCGACCAGACCAAGAAGCCCCTGCCGCGCGCCAAGGCGCAGGAGCGCATGAAGGCCGAGGCTGCCGCCGCCGCGGCCGCCGCGCCGGCCGCCGAGGAAGCCGCGGCCACCTGATCGGGTGGCTGCTTCGATGAGCAAGGGTCGCGTCCTGCTGGGCGTCGTTGCGGCGCCGCATGGGGTCCGCGGCCTGGTGCGCATCCGGAGCTTCACCGAGGACCCGATGGCGATCGCCTCCTACGGCGCGCTGTCGGACGAGAAGGGAACGAAGGAGTACCGGGTCGAGGCACTGAGCTCCGTAAAGGGCGCGGTCCTGGCCCGGATCGAGGGCGTAGCCGATCGCACGGCGGCCGAGGCAGTACGCGGTTTGCGGCTCTATGTGGAGCGCGAGCGCCTGCCGGAGACGGCCGAGCGGGAATGGTACGAGGCGGACCTGATCGGGCTCGCCGCGTTCGACCGGGAGGGCCGGGATTGGGGGAAGGTCATGGCCTTCCACGATTTCGGCGCCGGCCGGACGATGGAAGTGTCGGGAGGCAGCGCATCGAGGCATTCGGTGATGCTGCCCTTCACCGATGCGGCGGTGCCCGAGGTCGACGTCGAGGGCGGCAAGGTTACGGTCGATCCGCCGGCAGGTTTGCTGACGGGTGGGCCGGCGAAGGAGGCGGAGGACTAACGTGTGGCGCGCGACCGCGCTGACGCTGTTCCCGGAGATGTTTCCGGGCCCGCTGGGCGAGAGCCTGGCCGGCCGGGCGCTGAAGGAAGGCGTGTGGTCGCTGGAGGCCGTCGACATCCGGCGGTTCGCCGGAGACCGGCATCGCACGGTGGACGACGCTCCCTTCGGGGGCGGCGCCGGCATGGTGATGAAGCCCGACGTGCTGTCGGCGGCGATCGAGGCGGTCGCCGTACCGGGAGTGCCGAAGGTCCTGCTCTCGCCGCGGGGCGCGCCGTTCAGTCAGGCGCGCGGGCGGGAGCTGGCGGCGGGGCCGGGCGTGTTGCTGGTGTGCGGGCGGTTCGAGGGCGTCGACGAGAGGGTCATCGAGGCCCAGGCGCTGGAGGAGATATCGGTCGGTGATTTCGTGCTTTCGGGCGGCGAGATCGCGGCCATGGCGATGATGGATTGCTGTGTTCGGCTGCTGCCCGGGGTGATGGGCGCGGCGGATTCGGCGCACGAGGAGAGTTTCGAGGACGGATTGTTGGAGTACCCGCACTACACCCGGCCCGCGACCTGGGCAGGACCCGATGGAATCGAACGGCGCGTGCCGGAGGTTCTGCTCTCGGGTCATCACGGCAAGGTCGCCGAGTGGCGGATGAAGCAGCGGGAAGAGATCACGCGGAGGCGGCGGCCCGATCTTTGGGCCCGCAGCCGGACCGCGGCGGGAAACGATGAGAAGTGACGAAAGGATGGATGAGATGAACATTCTCGACGCGATCGGCCAGACGACGATCGACAAGGTGCAGGAAGAGCGGCCCGTTCCGTATTTCGAATCGGGCGACACGCTCAAGGTGCACGTCAAGGTGCAGGAAGGTAACCGCGAGCGCCTTCAGGTTTACGAAGGCCTGTGCATCGGCCGCAAGAACGCCGGCGTGAACTCCTCGTTCACGGTGCGCAAGATCAGCTTCGGCGAAGGCGTGGAGCGCGTGTTCCCGCTCTACAGCCCCAGCATCTGGGAAATCGAGGTCGTCCGTAAGGGCGTCGTGCGCCGCGCCAAGCTCTACTACCTGCGCGAACTGCGCGGCAAGGCGAGCCGTATCGCCGAGGACACCGAGGCCCAGCGCGCGCTGCTCGCCGTGCAGGCCGAGGAGGCTCTCAAGCGTCCGCGCCGCGAGAAGCTCAAGAAGGAAAAGCCGAAGGAAGAGAAGAGCGTCCGCAACGCCAAGGGCGGCGGGAAGAAGTAGGCGCACCATGGCGTTCCGCAAGAAGTCGGCCACTCCGCCGGCGCCGCCGCCGCCTCCGCGGACCCTGTTCGAGAAGATCTGGGACAGCCACGTCGTCCATCGCCAGGACGACGGGACCTGTGTCATCTACATCGACCGTCATCTCGTCCACGAGGTGACCAGCCCGCAGGCCTTCGAGGGCCTGCGCATGGCGGGACGACCGGTGCGCCGCCCCGACGCCACCATTGCGGTCGCCGACCACAACACGCCGACGACGGACTTCAGCCAGGGCATCGAAGACGAGGAGTCGCGCGTCCAGGTCGAGACGCTGGAGAAGAACGTCGCCGACTTCCATGTGCCGTACTTCGACCTGAACGATCCGCGCCGCGGCATCGTGCACGTCATCGGCCCCGAGCAGGGCCTGACCCTGCCCGGCATGACGATCGTGTGCGGCGACAGCCACACCTCGACGCACGGCGCGTTCGGCGCGCTGGCCTTCGGCATCGGCACCTCCGAGGTCGAGCATGTGCTCGCCACGCAGACGCTGATCCAGAAGCCGGCCAAGAACATGCGCGTGTCGGTCGAGGGCAGCCTGCCGCTCGGCGTGACGGCCAAGGACGTCATCCTGGCGATC
This sequence comes from uncultured Alphaproteobacteria bacterium, assembly GCA_903929895.1. Lineage (GTDB taxonomy): Bacteria > Pseudomonadota > Alphaproteobacteria > Reyranellales > Reyranellaceae > Reyranella. Next base: position 3,203 of record CAIYWM010000227.1, on the reverse strand, counting down.
ATCGGCAAGCTCGGCACCGCCGGCGGCACCGGCTACGTGATCGAATATGCCGGCCGCGCCATCCGCGAGCTGACGATGGAAGGCCGCATGACGGTCTGCAACATGTCGATCGAGGCTGGCGCCCGCGCCGGCCTGATCGCGCCGGACGAGACGACCTTCCAGTATCTCCAGGGTCGTCCGTTCTCGCCGAAGGGCGGGGCGTGGGACCTGGCGCTCAGCCAGTGGCGCCGCCTGCCGTCGGACAAGGGGGCGCACTTCGACGTGCAGCTCGACCTCAACGCCGCGGACATTCCGCCGATGGTGACCTGGGGAACGAGCCCGCAGGACGCGCTGCCGATCACCGACGTCGTTCCCGACCCGGCCAACGCACCGGACGAGAACCGCCGCGAGGCCTGGACCCGTTCGCTCGCCTACATGGGCCTGACGCCGGGCACGCGCCTCGTCGACGTGCCGATCGATCGCGTGTTCATCGGCTCCTGCACCAACGGCCGTATCGAGGACCTGCGCGCCGCCGCCGAGATCGCGCGCGGCCGCAAGGTCGCCTCGACCGTGTCGGCCATGGTCGTGCCGGGCTCTGGACTGGTGAAGGCCCAGGCCGAGAAGGAAGGTCTCGACAAGATCTTCCTCGAGGCCGGCTTCGAATGGCGCCTGCAGGGCTGCTCGATGTGCCTGGCGATGAACGCCGATCGCATCGAGCCCGGCCAGCGCTGCGCCTCGACCTCCAACCGCAACTTCGAGGGCCGTCAGGGCCGTGGCGGGCGCACCCATCTGGTGAGCCCGGCCATGGCCGCCGCCGCCGCCATCCGCGGCACGCTCGCGGACGTTCGCGACTTCCAGTAATCGCCGTCTCCGTGACGGACGAAAGACGGGCGGTGCCGCAAGGCACCGCCCGTTTCCAATTGCGGGCAGGAACGCTCATGGCCAATGTAGCGTTCGCTTGCACCAACGATCGTGGGAGAGATACATGGCCAGCGTCCCCAATTCAGGCCCCGCCGCCCCGCCTCCGCCGCCCGTCTGGGATGCCCAGCCGGTGGGCGCGGCCCAGGTCGCCTATGGCGGCTTCTGGATCCGCCTGGTGGCCTACATCATCGACGCCATCCTGATCAGTGTCGTGCTGGGCGTCGTGACGTCGATCTTCGGCGTCCGGTACATGGACATGGAAGACATGAGCCAGATCGATCCGACGGCGAACCTTCTCTCCCTGGCCGTTGCTTGGCTTTATTTCGCCCTGATGGAGAGCTCCGAGCGGGGCGCCACGGTCGGCAAGATGGCGATGGGGCTGCGGGTCGTGACCAACGACGGCAAGCGCCTGAGCTTCATGAATGCCACAGGGCGGTACTTCGCCAAGATCCTCTCGGCCATAATCTTCTGCATCGGCTACATCATGATCGCCTTCACCGACCGCAAGCGCGGCCTGCACGACATGATCGCCAGCACCCTGGTCATCAAGACCCGCTAGAATCGCGCGGCTTGACCGCGGCCCGGAAAGCCCGTTTATTCCGGCCTTTCCGGGAGGTCTCATGGAAAAATTCACGACGCTGAGCGGCGTCGCTGCGCCGCTGCCCATGGTCAATGTCGACACCGACATGATCATTCCGAAGCAGTTCCTGAAGACCATCAAGCGCACGGGTCTCAAGGAAGGCCTGTTCTACGAGATGCGCTGGACGGCGGACGGCCAGAAGAAGGACTTCGTCCTCGACCAGCCGGCCTACCAGAACGCCAAGATCATCGTGGCGGGTCCCAACTTCGGCTGCGGCTCGAGCCGCGAGCACGCGCCCTGGGCGCTGCTCGACTTCGGCATCCGCTGCATCATCTCCGAGGACTTCGCGGACATCTTCTACAACAACTGCTTCAAGAACGGCATCCTGCCGATCAAGGTGCCGAAGGAGATCGTCGACAAGCTGATGGACGATGCGAGCCGCGGCTCCAACGCCATCATCGAGGTCGATCTCGAGAAGCAGGAGATCAAGGGTCCGGACGGCGGCACCGTCCATTTCGACATCGATCCCTTCCGCAAGAAGTGCCTGATGGAAGGCCTCGACGATATCGGCCTCACCATGGAGAAGAAGTCGGACATCGACGACTTCGAGCGTCGCCAGAGCGAGTCGCAGCCATGGCTGCACAGCGCCGCCTGACTTCAAACTGAAAACACCCGCACAGTGTCATCCCGAGCCAAGCGAGGGACCTTTCCACGGTCTGAATAAGGGTCCCTCGCTTCGCTCGGGATGACACCGGGTTTCTGAACTGCAAGCCATACAATCAACGGAAGACCAGACCATCATGGCGTCCAATCGCAATCTGCTCGTGCTGCCCGGCGACGGCATCGGCCCCGAGGTGATGAACGAAGTCCGCAAGATCATTGCCTGGATGGGCAAGAAGCGCGCGATCGGCTTCGACATCAAGGAAGACCTCGTGGGCGGCGCTGCCCTCGACAAGCACGGCGTGCCGCTGAGCGACGACGCCATGAAAAACGCCCTCGAGGCCGATGCCGTGCTGTTCGGCTCGGTTGGCGGCCCGAAGTGGGATACCGCCGACTTCAGCAAGAAGCCCGAGCGCGGCCTGCTGCGCCTGCGCAAGGAGATGGACCTCTTCGCCAACCTGCGCCCGGCCAAGGTGTTCGACGCGCTGGTCGACGCCTCGTCGCTCAAGCCCGAGATCGTCAAGGGTCTCGACATCATGATCATCCGCGAGCTGACCAGCGGCGTTTACTTCGGCGAGCCGCGCGGCCGCCACATCAACGCCGCCGGCGAGGTCGAGGCCTTCGACACGCAGCGCTACACCGCTCCGGAGATCCGCCGTGTCTGCGCCGTCGCCTTCGAGCTGGCCCGCAAGCGCAAGAACAAGGTCCTCTCCTCGGAAAAGGCCAACGTCATGCACACTGGCGTCCTGTGGCGCGAGGAAGCGACCGCTTTGCACAAGGAGAAGTACTCCGACGTCCAGCTGAGCCACATGTATGCCGACGCGCTCGCCATGCAGCTGCTGCGCGCGCCGAAGGAATTCGACGTCATCGTCACCGACAACCTGTTCGGCGACATCCTGTCGGACGAAGCCTCGATGCTGACGGGTTCGCTCGGCCTGCTGCCGTCGGCCTCGCTCGGCGCGCCCGACGCCACCGGCCGCCGCAAGGCGCTGTACGAGCCGATCCACGGCAGCGCGCCCGACATCGCGGGCAAGGGCCTGGCCAATCCGATCGCCCAGACGCT
>CAIYWM010000226.1 GCA_903929895.1 uncultured Alphaproteobacteria bacterium | reverse complement strand
GTCGGTGTGGTCGTGGCGATTGTTGCCGCGCGAGGTTGCCTGTTGAGCAGGGACATCTCGCCGAAGAAGGCGCCGTCGCCCAGCCGGACCGTGCCGCCGGTCGGCAGGCGCACCTCCACCTCGCCGCTGGAGATGAAGAACATCGAGTCGCCCGGATCTCCGCGACGCAATACGGTGACGCGGGCTGGATAGTAGCGGGTCCGCAACTTGCCAACGATCTCCGAGAGCGTCACCACGCCGAGCGATGCGAAGATCGGGACCCGCGTGACCTGGTCCCAGACCCGGAGATATTCGCGCCGCCGTTCTTCCTGGGCAAAGCCCGTGGCGAGCACGCCGGTCATCAGCGCCAGCACCGCGATGCCGCTGATCATCAGCAGCGAGCCGATGATGCGGCCCATGGCCGTGAGCGGCACCACGTCGCCGTAGCCGGTCGTCGTTAGGGTTACCACCGCCCACCACATGGCATTGGGCAGCGAGCCGAACTGCTGCGGCTGGCCGTCGCGTTCGACGATGTGGGCGCCGGTGGCCGCGGACATCAGCAGGATCGCGAACACGATCAGCACGCTGGCGATGGGCGCGCGCTCGTTGGAGATCACGCGCGCCAGCGTGCCGAAGGCCGGCGCGTGAAGTCCCAGCTTCATGATCCAGAGGATGCAGAAAACGGAAGCAGCGTCGGTGCCGGCGATGCTATAGCCCCCTGCCAGCATGATGGCGGGCATGATCGCGAGCAATCCGATCAGGCCGGGCAGGCTGGCGGCCCAGCGCAGCCGAGCTGCCCCGGGAGACATGTCGGCCATGTGCGGCAGCTCGGGCGCCACCCAGAGTCGGGCCACGTACTCGACCAGGAAGAAGAACGTCACACCCCAGATCGCGCCGCGCAGGAACACCCGCTGCGAAGCCGGCATTTCATCGATCGACAGCAGGATGACGGCGAGCAGCCCAATGGCGAGAACGACGAGGTGGGCTTTCCGCCAGCGGCGGGCCCCCGACATCGGGTCGTTGGGTCGCAGCAGATCATACATCCGCGCCCGGAGCGTTTTTTCTTTGACCGTCACGGAGCGACCATAGGCGGGCTGGCCTGCGAATTGCAACGCGGCGGCGCCCGGTCTACCGTCAGGCCATCTCCCCGAGACAGAGGTTTGCACTCAAGGTGATCAACGATTTGCGCATTGCCGTCGACATCGGCGGCACGTTTACGGACGTCGTGTTGGAAGAGGGAGGCCGTCGGATCACGCGCAAGCTGCTGACGACACCGCAGCGACCCGAGGAGGCCGTCCTCGAAGGGGTGCGGCTCATCCTGGATGATGCCGGCAAGGGATTCGGCGACGTCGGTGTCTTCGTCCATGGAACCACGCTGGCCACCAATGCCGTGATCGAGCGACGCGGTGCGCGCACGGCGCTGATCGCCACGGAAGGATTTCGCGACGTCCTGGATATCGCCAACGAGAGCCGCTACGACCAGTACGATCTCGGCATCGAGAAGCCCAGGCCTCTCGTTGCGCGTGCGATGCGGTTTACCGTCCCGGAACGCATGGACGTCCATGGCAGGGTCCGCCTGGCCCTGGACGAAGGCGCGGTGCGGAGCCTGGCCGGCACGCTCAAGGCCGAGGGAATCGAAAGCGTCGCCGTAGCCTTCATGCACTCCTATGTGAACCCGGCCCATGAGCGGCGCGTTCGCGAGATCCTGAAGGCGGAGCTGCCCGACCTCTGGGTGACGTTGTCGAGCGAGGTCTGCCCGGAGGTCCGCGAGTACGAACGGACGTCGACCGCGGTGGCCAATGCCTACGTGCAGCCCCTCATGGACTCCTATCTGGCCCGCATGCAGGCGGCGCTCGCCGCGGAGAAGTTCACCGGTACGATCTATCTCGTGACCTCCGGCGGCGGCCTTACCGCCATCGAGACGGCGCGCCGCTTCCCGGTGCGTCTGGTCGAATCCGGGCCTGCGGGCGGCGCGATTTTTGCTGCGCAAGTGGCGGCGCGCGCCGGAGAGGCGCGTGCGCTCAGCTACGACATGGGGGGCACCACGGCCAAGATCTGCCTGATCGACGACTACCAACCCCACACCGCCCGCGTGTTCGAAGTCGACCGCGCAGCCCGCTTCCTCAAGGGCTCCGGCCTGCCCGTCCGCATCCCTGTGATCGAGATGGTCGAGATCGGCGCGGGTGGCGGCTCGATTGCCCGACTGGATGCCCTCAAGCGCGTCACGGTCGGCCCCGAGAGCGCCGGCGCCGAGCCCGGTCCGGCCTGTTACGGGCGCGGCGGCCGGCATCCGGCCGTCACCGACGCCAATGT
>CAIYWM010000225.1 GCA_903929895.1 uncultured Alphaproteobacteria bacterium | reverse complement strand
GGAACTGTCGACGAATTGCACCACGGTGCAACCATACTTCATCGAACTCATAAAGCAGTTCAAACGTGCTGAGCTGCTGCTCAGCCTTGATGCAGTGGGAGAGACCTACGACTACATCCGTCATCCGGCACGCTGGAAGACCGTGGAGGCGAATGTACGTGAGCTCAAGTATGGGCATGGGCTGGTATGCAAGGTGCCGCCGGTCGTGCAGGTGTACAACATACTCAATCTGGTCGAGCTATTCCGATATTGCGATGCGATGGAGTTCGACATCACCTTGAACATCCTCCATATGCCCGAGCGCCTGGCCATCCATCATCTGCCGCCGAGCGTACGTAGAGTGGCGGCACAGAGGCTCCGGGCCTATGCCGAGGCTGATTGCCGGGAGCTGACGCGATCCCAGGTCGTTTCCCTCGCCGACTATCTCGACTCCCTGACCGCACCGCTCAACGAACCACTGCTGCGCGAGCTGATGCTGTTCACCAACGACCTCGACGCAACGCGCGGCCAGGACTTCCGGAGAACACATGCCGAGTTCGTGCGGCTGGCCGCCGAGGACGGGTTCGAGTGGACCGGTGAGATCCGGTTCGCCGAAGGCGACACAAGGCAAAGGCCAGCGAAGGATCGCGACTACGCCTGGATCTGACCGTCGGGCGTACAGCACTAGACGAGTGGCGCGAGAGCCTGGCGTTCCTTGCGTCGAGAAGGAAATGAAGAGAATGCGAGTTGCGATCTGTTGCGGTGGGGAGACAGCGGATGAATTGCTGCGGGATGCCCTGACACTCGGGAGCGCGTTGGCGGCGAGGGGACATTCGGTCCAGTTCGTGGTCGGTGATCCGGTTGCACTGGTAGCTCTGGCGGGAAGTTGGATCCCGAGCGACATCTATCAGGCGCCGCAGGTCATGCCGCCGCCACAACTCGTCATGAAGCGAGCTCCTGTTGACGGTCTGGCCGACTCGATGGCGACCACTGGCTTCGACGAAAAGCAGACCATGCTGACGCTGTCGGCAGTCTGGCGCGCTCTCCTTCTCCTGTTGCGGCCGGACGTCATCGTAGGTTTCGGGAGTTCGGTGGCCTGGTTGATGGGACCAACCGTTGCGCCGACGTTGGCGATCGGCCCCGGCATCGCCTTGCCGCCCGCACTTGGATCGTCATTTCCCCGTTTGTCGGCGGAGTCGGTCGAGCTGGCCGACGAGACCCTCATGCTGGCGAATGCCAACGCGGCCCTCGCGCGTTTCGGCCAGCCGTCTCTAGCGGCCCTGTTGGAAGTGATGACGAACTGTTCCACTCTTCTGTATGGCTTGCCGATCTTCGACCCTTACCTGCAGCTTCGGCGTGACGTCACGACCGGAGTCCTGGGGACGATGCCGCCGCCAACGCTTCCGCCGCCGGGAAAGCGCATCGTGGCCTTTCTGGACGCGCATTGTCCCGGCATCGAAGCGATCATTCTGACACTTCCAGCCTTGGAAGCCCTGCAGATCGACGTACACGTCACCCGGGCAACGGCCGGCATGCGACGCTTCCTGGAGCAGCAGTCGGCCGTCGAGGTATGGATGGAGCATCGCGAGTTGCTGGAGCAGTCGGATGCCGCCAGCCTGATCGTTCACCATGGAGCCCAGGACGTAGCGCAACGCGCCATCTGTGCCGGACAACCCCAGTTCATCCTGCCGTGGACCCGTGAGCAGGAGATTTTCTCCTATATGATCGACTGGATGAAGGTGAAGAAGACGCAATCGCCCACTGATCCGATCGATCAAATCTCGTTGGGTCTGCGCAACGCGCTGAAGGACTCGTCATTGAGCGTGGCAGCTCAGCACCACGCCCGGCAACTTGCCAAGGCAGGAATACCCGACGCCTTACCCGGGATCATCGAACGGATCGAGGGACTGCGGCGAGAGGATATGTAGTTGCTTGGGTCTTCGCACCTTGCCGCATGGACGGCCGATGAGTGCGGGAAAGAGAAGGGCGCCGCCTGTAGCGCCCGATGAATCTTGGGCTTTGGGGGCATCTGTCGAGTCGGGCCTTACGTCGAGAAGTGGGCCGTTGCCAAGAGACCACATAGGGCGGCAGCCCATTCGCGATCGACCGGCACCTTCTTCACCAGCCCCCACGCCACGTCCAACGGGTGAGGATGCTGGTTGTTCATGACGATAGAACATCTCCGAAAGTCATTGCTCTGCAGTATAGCGGTCGCCCTGAGTGCGACGACCGTCACGGCCCAAACCATCACTGACGGCGACACGCTACGCCTAAACGGCGTGACCTACCGACTGTACGGCATTGATGCACCGGAGACGAAGCAGGTTTGTGCTGACGGCTGGCCAGCTGGGAGCCTCGCGACCACGCGCCTGCAGTTATTAATCGGTGGCGGAAACGTCTTCTGCGAGAAGCGAGATCAAGATCGCTATGGGCGCACCGTTGCTGTCTGCCGGGTAAGTGGCGAGGATTTGGGGGCAATCCTGGTGCAGGAAGGGCTGGCCTGGGCCTTCGTGCGATATAGCCGGGCCTATGTGCAGCTGGAGGCCATGGCGAAGTCGGACCGGCGGGGCGTTCACGCGCACGACTGCGAGTCAGCGAGGGAATGGCGAGCAAACCACAAGAGTCGCTAAGTGGCAGTCGGAGGCTCGAGCTTCTCTGCGTCTACGCCTCACAACGTTCGCCTCTTAAGCCTGTCATCGCTGCTTGCCCTGAATGAGGCGGCCGATTGGTCCTGGTCGGACTGGCGTTGAGACGACCGATCCACCAAGGCGATCCACCAAGGCGCGCAACGAATCGCATTGCAGACGAGCATACCGCTGGCTCGTCGGTGATGTGGATCTTGCGCGACTTCTTGACCGCTATGATCGCGACAGTCCACTTCAGGTTCTGGGGGCTTCGTAGCAAGGTGCTGACCCCACGCTGTGCGACCGACTGGAGAAAATCTTGACGACTCAGTAAGTGCCGCGCGCAATCAGTCGCGCGTTCTCGCGCCAGCGGAATCGCCAAAAGATAACGGCCGGGAATTACCCCAGTCGCTCGTCGCCCGTGAAGAACGGCCAAGTGGTTGAAGGCGGGTCGTTTTTCGGGGTGGGAGCAGATTTTGGATTGCAAGGTTTGGCGTCTCGAGAGCCTGGAACCTTGCGATTTCGTTTGGGGATTCCCTCTTCCGGCGAGCCG